>JAQVPT010000297.1 GCA_028701945.1 Bacteroidales bacterium | reverse complement strand
TAAAAAATAGACTAAGAACCAGTCCTGTTTTTTTCATAATCTTCATTTTTTTCACTACTTACCGATTAAAATTTCTATAACAAAAAGCCTACCACCATTAGGTTTTAACCCATAGTTGTAGTTACAATATTACAGAATAATAACAGCATAAGCAAAGATACAAAAAAATAAGCTATCAAGCGATTTAAAACAAATCATAAAGAAGTAAAAAAACCCAATTTGGTTGAAAGATGATTAGCGGACTAATCTAATAAAACAAATGCTGCCCAATAATATGGGTCGTATTTTTCTCTCATTTGTTGTTGGGCTTTACTAAAGGCAATTTTAATGTCTTGCTCTATAATCAAGTTATTATAAAACAGAGTCATAAGTTCTTTGGTCTCTTTATCGGGAACTTTCCATAGACTCATAATCAGATAATCAACACCTGCCAATTTAAAAGCACGTTGCAAACCGTAAACACCTTCGCTGCCACGAATATCTCCTAAACCTGTTTCGCATGCCGACATTACAGCTAGCTTAACATCAAGCAAATTTAGTTGCGATACCTCCATTGCTGTTAAAACACCATCTTCAAGCATTGCTTGTGGAAATGCCCCCTTATTCCATACATCGTTAGCACCGGCTAATACAAGACCAGAACGCATAAGTGCATGTTTATTCAGCATAAAAGCTAATTGTCCGAATCCATAATCTCCATTTGCAGAAGCACGTGACTCATTAATCTCGTCTTGTAAACTTTTTTTCATTTTTTCACGCAAAGCTTTTGGGTCAGGATAGAAAAATCCATGCGTAGAAATATGCATTACGTTATAGGTAGGTGCTTCCATTTTAAAACTACTTTCTTTAGCATCTGTATCAGAATAATAGGCAAAATTTATTGCTTTTTCATCTAGCACGTCTGTTATACTATCTGTTTCAGCCTTGGTACCAGGCAAATATTTCCATACATCGTCTTGGGTTTTTTCTGTATTATATTGAACACCGCCTATAACCAAAGCAGCAATATTATCTATTTCAGTATTTTTAGTACTAATAAGTTTTGATAAACTGGTTTTATAATTAATATCGTGAACATCGCAAAGAAACACATTAGACTCTTTGCATAATGCAGAAAAACTTATTTTGTGCAATAAGCCGGTAGGTGAAAGATAAACAGTTTTATAAGTATCAGTATATGGTTCTAAGGGTTGCCAAATCAAGTTATATAGCTTAGTATTTCCATTATTCAAATCTCCATAAAGAGAATTGATGTACTTAAGATTATTCATCAAAAATCTCCCAAAGATATTTTGAAGCTGAGTTTCTTCAAACAGTTTTATCATTTGCGGATACTCACTATCGGGTTTAACTATTAAGGCAGAATAATAAACAGAATCGTTATAGTCTTTAAAATGAATAAATTCAATTGCAATTTCGTCATTATTAAGTGTGTTCTTAATATCCTGCCACGATACATTTTTTTCATTTTCTCCATTAGCAAATATTTTTGAACCTTCAATCAGTTCTCTCTCCAGATTATTAGCTTCAGCTCCAAGTTTTTTTAAATTATCATCACGCAGATATAGAGGCTTTGCATAGTAGTCAGAAATTTGGATTTTAATATCTACCCACTTATCATATTTTTTAAGTAATTCATCATCATTTGAATTAAGTATTGCATACCTCATTGCAGTTGAAGATTTTAGCAACATACCTTTATTATTAATTGCCGTATTAAAAACATCCTCAACAATCTTAGGCTTGCTATCTTTAATTTGGAGAGCAAAAGAATAAAAATCATCAAAGTTTTGTGCAAAAGTTTCAAAGTTTTGTTCTTTTTCTTTTTCTGAAAGAAGACCAAAACCATTTTTCATTATTCTTTCTATTGTAGCAATACTGCGATAATAATAGGTTTCAGCTAATGACAAATCATTTTTTAAACGATATAGTCGAGCTAAATTATTACAAATCTCAGCATAATATGGATGAGTGTCTCCTAACCGATTTTCAGCAATATCTATACATTTCAGTAAGGTTTCTTCTGCATTATTGTAACTACCATTATTGATATATACTGTACCTAAATTGTTTATTGCTTTTATATAGTTTATATATAGTGGGTTATTCTTTCCATACTTTTTATCATAAATTTTAATGGCTTGCTTAAACAACTTTTCAGATTCGCTATACTGCTTATTTTCTAAGTATAAATATGCAAGATTATTACATGCAACAGCGTAAGTAATACTTTTTTTACCGTCAATTTCAGATTTCAAATCTTTGCTTTCAATAAATAAAGGTTCGGCAGCATTATAGTTCTTCAATAAAACATACAGGCTTGCGATATCATTACTTATTTTTGCATATTCAAGGTTTTCTTTACCTAATTCTCTTTCAATAATACTCATTGATTCAACATACAAAGGTTCAGCAGCTTCGTAAAGCCCCATATCGGTATATAATCTTGCCAAATCGCTGCTCGCTTTTGCATATTGAATACTTTTGGATGAGTATTTTTCTTCTACAAGCTTTTTAACTTCGGAGTACAATGGTTCGGCAAGTATATACTCGCCCTTGCTTTTATAAAGAAATGCAAGATTATAAATAGCATCAATATATCTTTTATCATCATGGGGTAACTGATTAGAAAAAATCTCTTTGGTTTTAAGAATTAATTTTTCTGCTTCGTTGTATTTGCTCATTCGCATATAAAACAAAGCCAGGTTTTCGCAATTACGGGCATATAAAGTATCGCTCACTCCAGATAAACTTTCGCTAAGTTCAAGATTTTCTTTATACAGATTCTCTGCTTTATCATACTGACGACGACGCCTGTAATATTCAGCCAACTCAGCATTTACTTCAAGGTACTCAAAACTCTCTTTTCCTTTATTGGTTTCAATTATTTGCTTACATTTAAAGTAATATTCATCGGCTTCGCTAATTTTTCGCATTTCAATGCAAACTCGGGCAATTTTCTTACAAGTATTTGAATATTCTATACTTGACTTATCATTATTGTTTTCTCTTAAATCAAGAACTTCTAAATAATATTTACGAGATTTTTTAAAATCTTTTAATTTAAAATATGCATCAGCAATACGTTCAGAATTTGTAATGCAAATGTTTTTATTAGATTCGTTTTTATCTAAAACACTATTTGATTTTTGATAATAAACAATAGAATTTTCGTATTCTTTTGTGATATAGTATAGCTCTCCTAATTCTGATAAAACTAAAGCATAATCAACTCCTTCCAATAGATTATTATCTTCAATTATCAAAAGAGCATTATTTAGGCTTATAATAGCATGATCGTAATCCATATTCGCAAACTCATCCTGATAAGACTGATAATACTCCTGCCATTCTTGTGCAAACAGCGTATAAACCGAAGACAGCATCAGAATAATACATATATAAACAATTCGAATCATTTCTATTGCCCAAGTATTTACATTAAACAATCATAAATAATCAACGCGTACTAGAAACAATTATAATACTCAAAACAATGCTTATTATTAGTCGTTTCAGTAGTAAAACACTAGTTCAAAGGTAAACCTCTATAAATCAGAAAAAAAAACTAATTAATTTCTTCGAATTCGGTAGCCTCTGAATTATCGATATCTTCAGCCGGTCTTAAAACATATTCATCATCATCATCGTCTTCGTAATCATACAATTCCTCACAGCCACTAAATACAAAACCTCCTAATAATAGAAGTGTAATAGTTGCAACAATAAATTTCTTTTTTGTTTTTTTCATAACTTAAATTTAAAATTAATTAATTCTATTATACCTAAATTATATATAAACATCAAATATATTAGATTTTTACACAATTGCTAATTTCTGAATTATTTTTTTTATTATAAACAATAAGATATTTTATAGTTATGTAAACTTGAGGCTTATGTTTGGTATTAATAAAATGAAGTTGTATCATCATAGTGTCCTGAAATTATAATTATTTGTAGCAGTTATTAACGGTTATTAACGCT
>JAQVPT010000296.1 GCA_028701945.1 Bacteroidales bacterium | reverse complement strand
TGTACATGTATCCCTTTGCCATGATAATACAAATATAATGAAAATAATTACAAGTATTCTTTCATATTACTAAGTACCCTTCGGCTCCGCTCAGGGTACTTTAAATTCGGCTCCGCTCAGGGTACTTCGGCTCCGCTCAGGGTACTTTGGCTCCGCTCAGGGTACTTTAGTTATGCTCAGGGTACTTACATTCTTCAATTATCCCGCGTAGGTCCCTGAGCGGAGTCGAAGGACCGAAGCCTACAAAATTTCACTTATTTTTATAGTGACTCACATTTTTACAAGCAGATAAACTATGTAAAGTTAGGTCATCTCCATTCATCAACGCCTGTTTCTTTTTCCGATTCCAGCCCTGAACTTGTTTCTCTCTGTCAAAAGCCCAATCTATTCGTGGAAACTCCTCGTAATAAATTAATTTAACAGGTAAGTACTTCTTTGTATGATTAGCTCCCTCACCCGCATTGTGCTGTTCCAAACGCTTCTCCAAATACTTGGTACTTCCTGTATAGTAAGAACCATCACTACACTCCAATATGTACATGTATCCCTTTGCCATGATAATACAAATATAATGAAAATAATTACAAGTATTCTTTCATATTACTAAGTACCCTTCGGCTCCGCTCAGGGTACTTTAAATTCGGCTCCGCTCAGGGTACTTTAAATTCGGCTCCGCTCAGGGTAGTTTAAATTTGGCTCCGCTCAGCGTACTTTAAGTTAGGCGACTATCCTGCGTAGGTCCCTGAGCGTAGTCGAAGGGCCGAAGCAATACTATTCCAAATATTCATCAAAAAAATCACAATTCAATTTCAGAAATAGTATCAGAAATGTTCTTCAATTCATTTTTAAAATCAATAAAATCATGTTCATTTTGTATGGTTTTTATTTCATCTTTTAACCTCTTTAAATGCTCAAAATGCGAAACTGATTCAAGACTAAAAACTTTATGATTTAACCCTCTAATAATTTTATTTATTCTGCTATTAAGCATTATAGTTTCCTTACTAAAAAAAGCACTTCCAAATTTTTCAAAAATATACTCAACAGCTTTATCAGAAGGATGTATCATATCATCAGCATAAAAGCGATAGTCGCGCAATTCATCCATCATAATTTCATAAGAGGGGAAGTAAAAAATATTACCAAATTTTACTTTAAGTTCGTTAAGTGCAACAAATAATACAGATTTACTTAACTGATTAGCAATAAAACCATCTCTTTTATGTCGTATCGGACTAACAGTAAAAAATATTTTTATATTCTTATTAAATCCATTTAAGCCCTTGATAATTTCAGACCAATACTTAACTATTTGTTCAGGTTTTAATAACTCACGATTAAATAAATTATCAGCTTGTTTATGGCAATTAGATACATAACTATCACCGGACTTTAAACTATAATTATAAGCAGTACCTAAACTGATAAATAAATATTCAGTGCTTTTCAAGAAACCATTTGATAAATAAATTGAACTATTTATGTGCTTTAAACATTCTGCTTTGTCTGCTTTAGAAAAATGACTGTGAAAATCGTAACAATTCCATAAATCATTAGCAAAAAATAAATCATTCTCCGAAATATGTTTTTTAGATATGGCGAAATCAAGAGACTTACCAACAGACATTGGATTATAATTTATTCCTAAAGGATTTACCTGCACAGAAAACTTTAAATCTTTTAATTTAAGACCTATATTTTCAGCGAAACAAGAACCTGTAAACACTATTTTTGATTGATGAGAAATATCAAAACCATATTTAGGAATATCAACACTTGTAATTAAATTCATAATTTCTGATTAATATTACAATTACAAACTTACAAAATAATAAAGGTAATATACGCATCATGTAAACCCTTTTTTATCGACATATAAGCTCAAGAGGCAAAATATGCTATTACTAAATATATTAACAAAACATACTATCTCAAATTTATGCCTAATACCAAAATCGAAGCTATAAATATCAACACGTCTAACCAAATGCATAATGTTTACTTAAAACTTTCATTACCAAAATACAAAAAAAAAACTAAAAGAATATTTAGTATTTTGATTTATATATTTTTCCTATATTTGTACAATCAATCAAATCGCAATTAATATGAAAACTAGAAAATTTATTTTTACAGTATTTTTAATTATTTTCTTTGGCGAAATAATTATAGCACAAAATGTAGGTATATCAGAAACAGCAATAACTCCTGATGCCTCATCAATATTAGAAGTAAAATCAACAAATAAAGGTATTCTAATACCTCGAGTATCATTAACAGGAACAAGTGATAATACAAGTATCAGCTCTGCGGCAAATAGTTTATTTATTTATAATATAGCAACAGCAGGTACTATTCCAAGTAATGTATATCCTGGATACTATTATTGGAGCAGTTCAAATTCAAAATGGTTAAGATTATGTTCTGACAATGACGCATGGTTATTATCAGGAAATAATGGAACAAATCCAACAACAGATTTTATTGGTACAACAGATGCACAAAGTTTATTATTTAAAACAAATAATATAGAACGTATGCGAATCGAATCATCAGGAAATGTTGCCATAGGTGAAGGAAGTTCATGGGGAAAATTAACAGTTAATAATGGTAGATTTGTAGTGCAAAACTTAGATGGCTACGTTGGTTCTGGATCAACATTTTACAAAGATAACCCATGGATATATCTTTGGTCTCGAGAAACTAACCTATCATCTTCACAAGGAGCCAACATTATTTTTGCCGCTATGCAAAACTCAACAGATGCAGCTGATTTATGCATGATAGAAGGTTTACGAGAGAATGCAATCACAAATAACACAGCTTCAAGGCTAATATTCTCAACAAGACCTGCTAATGACAATATGATGCGACGCTTAACAATTGACTCAAATGGAGATTTTACTTTTAAACCTGATAATGAATCTGATAAATCTATTGTTTTTAATGATTTAGGCATGGGTACTAATTCGGAACCTACAATCGTTCCTTCAACAAATAATTTTGGTTTTATTGGAACATCAACAGTACAATGGTGGTCGATTTATTCAAAAAATATTTATGCAGACAATGTTAATGTTAGCTCTTCAAAACAATGGAAAGCAAATATTACTCCTTTAAATTCTCAAAAAAGATTTGAACTTTATGAAGAATTTAAAAAATTGGATGTAGTAAGTTATAATTTTATAAATAACAAAATGGACTCTATTGGGAATATCGTAGGAGACAAACATTTACCTGAAACTTTCGGTCTGATTGTAGAAAATTCTCCTGAAATAATTGTTTCAGATAATGGAAATGGTATTAAACTTTATGAATATATTTCTCTTCTTACTGTTGCACTTCAAGAATCTAACAAACGAATAGATGAGTTGGAAGCCAAAATTGCTGAACTTGAGAAATAAAAAATTCAGAGATATAATTTAACTCATCCCACTGTTCGCTCAGATTATTTTATTTTGTTAGCACCATTTTCTTAGATTCGATTGTTTTACCATCTGCAATAAGATAATACGTGTAATGTCCTGCACTTAAATCGTGTGCATATACAATTAACTCGCCAAAACCACGATCATTGATTTCAACTTGTTTTAATACATTTCCCAGATTATCTATAAAGATAATTTTTGCCGATGCAATATTGTCTGGAATAAGAAAACTAATGGTTGTTTGTTCTTTAAATGGATTTGGATGGTTTTGATTAAGCACTATTGCTTTTGTGTTTTCGAGGCTTACTTCCTGTTGGAAAGTCGGATCATTTATATTTTTCGTTTGGTTTTCTCCCAAATTGTCGAAAACAAATTGCTCAAGATTATTAAGACGATTTTCGAGAGTATTTACACTTGCGCTAAGACTGTCGTTGATATATTTTAGTTCTTTTACAGACTCAACCAATACTGGTACTAAACTACTATAATCAATGTACAAATATCCATTAATATCTGAACTTACCACTTCGGGAAATATTTGCTGGACTTCCTGTGCAATAAGTCCAAGATTTGTACCACTTGAAAGGT
>JAQVPT010000044.1 GCA_028701945.1 Bacteroidales bacterium | reverse complement strand
GTTTGGAAGCTTTAACAAAGGCTTTGACACCCCTTTTCAATGGTTATCACGTGATCAGAAAGTGGTTGATAAATACATAAATGACCCTTTTTGTGGTGGCGTATTTTCATGCTCATTTTATAAATCATTCTTCTCTGGGCTCATAAATATCAATAAACTAAAATTTGCAAAAAAGATTAATAGAGAATTACCAATACTATTTTTATCGGGGAAAGCAGACCCTGTTGGCGATTTTGGAAAGGGAGTTTTTAAAGCAGTTGATTTTTACAAATCAGTCGATATAAAAGATATTGAATATAAACTGTACAAAGATGCTCGACATGAAATTCTAAACGAAACCAATAATGCAGAAGTTTATCAAGACATTCTCGACTGGATAAATAAAAAAATTATAAATGGCTAATAAATACATTCTTGCTCTCGACCAAGGTACGACAAGTTCACGTGCTATTTTGTTCGATAAAGAATTTAATGTAATAGGTGTCGAACAATCCGAAACTAGTCAATTATTTCCAAAACCTGGCTGGGTAGAGCAAGATGCTACCGAAATAAGAGAAACGCAAATCTTTGTCGCCAGAAAATTATTATCCCGACTAGGCATAGAAAGTACCGATATTATTACCACAGGAATTACTAACCAAAGAGAAACTACGGTTATTTGGGACAAAAAAACTGGGAAACCCGTATATAATGCAATTGTCTGGCAAGATAAAAGGACATCAGAGTTTTGCGAAAAAATTAAACAAAAAGAAATATCAAATTATATTAAAGAGGCAACTGGATTGATTGTTGACCCCTATTTTTCTGCTACCAAAATTAAATGGATACTTGAAAATGTACCAGGATTAAAAGAAAAAGCAATTAATAACGAGATTTTATTTGGAACAATTGACACATGGTTAATATGGAATTTAAGTAATCACCTTTTACATATAACCGACTACTCAAATGCATCCCGGACAATGCTATATAATATTAATGATAAATGCTGGGACAAAAAAATCTTGGATTATTTTGATATTCCTGAAAACATCCTTCCAGAAGTCCGCAATTCTGCAGAAAAATACGGTTGTGTAAGCGAGGGCGTTTTAGGTAAAAATAAAATACAAATTTCTGGTATAGCAGGCGACCAGCAGGCTGCATTATTCGGACAAACTTGTTTTGACCAAGGAAGTGTAAAAAACACTTATGGCACAGGTTGTTTTATGCTTATGAATACTGGAGATAAGTCTGTAAAAAGCAAATCTGGACTTATAACGACAATTGCTTGGGGTTTAAACGGAAATATTACTTATGCTTTAGAAGGCAGTGTATTTATTGCAGGTGCTGCGATACAATGGTTACGCGACAAATTAAAAATAATCGAAACTGCTCAAGAAACCGAAAAAATAGCAAATAGCATTAAAGATACCGCAGGAGTGTATGTTGTTCCAGCTTTTGCTGGTTTAGGAGCCCCCTACTGGAATATGAACGCACGTGGAATAATATGCGGACTCACCGGGGGAGCAGATTACAGACACATAGTTAGAGCAAGTTTAGAAGCTATGGCTTTTCAAACTAAAGATGTGCTAAATGCTATGGAAAAAGATTCGTCAATTTCAATTAAAAATCTAAACGTTGACGGTGGAGCATCTGCAAATAATTTTCTGTTGCAATTTCAATCTGACATTTTAAACATCGATGTTACACGTCCTGACTTCATCGAATCTACAGCTCTTGGAGCTGCTTTTCTTGCTGCAATTGGGGCTAAAATTTATACTATGGACGAATTAAAATCAAAACGTAAAGTAGATAAAACATTTACTCCAAAAATGTCAGACAAAGAACAATACAGTAAATATTTCGGATGGAAAAAAGCAATCGAAAAATCCGCATTGTAATTTAAGGATTATCAAATCCTTTACTCAAAATCAAGATTTAACTGGTCACGAAGATTTTTAACCTCGGGATTTTGTTTTATCATATCTGCTAATTTCTCCTGATCCGATTTAAAAACTTTCTCTTGCTCGGTATTTCCAACTTTATAGACTAATTCAAATTCACAATTATTTAATTCGGTTTTTAGAAACTTTAAAGTATCAAACAATTCAGCATCTAATTTTGATTTGATTTGATTATTCTCAACTGTTACCGAGTACTGATTATCAGAATCTTTAACAGGAACATGAGTTTTAAGAAATGAATGTAAGCGTGGATCTTCACTTTTTGATTCTGCATATTTTTCCCATACATACTTGAGCTTCTCATCATCATAATCATCGTTACCAAGATGTTTGTAACTAATTATTGGTTCACCGCTACTGTCTATTTCGACAGTTTTTTCAGTAGATTTCGCAATATCTTTTAATGAAATCCCTGTGTATATCGGCTTTTTTTCTGAAACTGATGCAGATTTCTGTTCAGTAAGGTTTTCAGATTGTACAGATGTAGGTTTTACATTCACTGGTTCCTCGCTTACAGGCTTTTCGACAACAATTTTAACCGGCTCTGGCGTTTGAGTTTGCGTTGGAGTGCTTTCAGCTATTACGCTTTTCTGCGGAACCGATTCTTCTTGAACAGCAGGTTTGACTTCAATCTCCTGCTCAGGTTTTTTGTTTTCAACAGGTTTTTTTGCTTCAGTATTATCTACTAACGCCTTGTTCTCAATATTACAGATACTTAGAAGAGCCAGCTCAACCAACAATCTTTTATTTTGGCTTGCTTTATAATTCAAATCAGCATTATTAGCAATGCCAATAGCCTGGAATAAAAACGAAACCGATGATTTTTGAGCATGTTCTAAATATTTTTCTTTGATTTTCTTTCCAACTTCAAGTAGCTCGACTGTTCCTGGATCTTTACAAATAAGCAAATCCCTAAAGTGAGATGCTAAACCAGTTATAAAATAATTTGCTTCAAAACCTTTTCTGATTACATCGTCAAAGATTAGCAAACTTTGCGAGTAATTTGCAGTAAGAAAAGCATTAGTAATATCGAAATATATCTCATAATCAAGAACATTTAAATTCTTAATAGTACTTTGATATGTTATATCTTTTCCGCTAAAACTCACTATCTGGTCAAATATCGACAGTGCATCTCTCATGGCTCCGTCAGCTTTTTGAGCAATAATTTGTAAAGCATCGTGTTCGGCTGTAATATTCTCCTTTTCGGCAACGAACTCAAGTCTATCGCGTATATCGTCCACACCAATTCTGTTAAAATCAAAAATTTGACATCTCGAAAGAATTGTAGGAATAATTTTATGTTTTTCGGTTGTTGCAAGAATAAACACTACATGCTTTGGAGGCTCTTCAAGTGTTTTAAGGAAAGCATTAAAAGCGGCACTAGACAGCATGTGAACCTCATCAATAATATATACCGAATAAGAACCTAATTGTGGTGGTATCCTAACTTGGTCGATAAGATTTCGGATATCATCAACAGAGTTATTTGACGCAGCATCAAGCTCATGAATATTTAACGAACGTAATTTATTAAATGCAACACAAGACTCGCATTCGTTACATGCCTCATAGTCAGAGTTTACATTGCTACAATTAATTGTTTTAGCAAATATACGAGCACAAGTAGTTTTACCAACTCCACGAGGACCACAAAACAAATATGCCTGAGCAAGCTGATTTGTCTTTATTGAGTTTTTTAAAGTTTTTGTAATAGAATCCTGTCCAACAACCGATACAAAATTGTCGGGGCGGTATTTACGAGCTGATACGATATAATCATCCATCTTAATTACATATTTTTTACAAAAATAACAAAACGCTCTTAGTGATAAAACTTTTGTTGTATATTGTTGATAAAAAGATTAGTCAAACATGTTTCACAACACCATTTTTAGTTTAAAACAGTGCAAAAACACGATTTGTTATGAAAATTGATAGCAAAAAGAATTTATTTGGAGAATATTTTACAATTTTGCAAAAAAGTCATTAAAAAACACCAAACAAGCACCAAATCGGCTTAATGCGAAACAAAACATCAATAAAAATGATAGTTAAAGGCTTATAAACACTAAAAAAGTTTAAAAAAATAAAAAATATTACTCAGTTTTTTAATAATTCGATTAAATAGATTAAATTTGCAGCCTTAAAAAATGAAATTAATTTAAGTGAAAATGGCAAAAAAGAAGAAGAATACTCCGGAGAATGATGGATTTAAGACTGTAGAATCAGCATTGAGTCGTGCAGAAAATTTCATTGAAACCAACCAAAAAGCCTTTATATATGGTTTAGCAGGAATTTTAGTTGTAGTGTTATTAGTAATCAGCTATTTCAAATTTATTCACGAACCTCGTATTCAAGAAGCATGGTCAGAGTCATACAAAGCCGAGTTTTATTTCCAGCAAGACTCTTTTAATCTTGCCCTTAACGGAGACGGTGCATATCCTGGATTTATCGACATTATAGATGATTACGGTAGAACTCCGATGGGAAATGCTGCAAAATACTATGCTGGAGTTTGCTATATGCGTACTGGCGATTTTGAATCTGCAATAGACAATTTTAAACGTTTTAAAAGCAAAGACCCTATGGTTCGTGCAATGGCGATAAATCTAATTGGTGATGCAAACATGGAACTTGGCGATATGGACAAAGCATTGAAAAGCTATCTCGATGCAGCAAAACATGCTGACAATGAGTTCCTAAGTCCGATATTTTTAATGAAAGCCGGGCAGACTTACGAATTACTAGAAAATTATCAAGAAGCAATAAATATTTACAAACGTATTGAGACAGAATATTTTGAAACACCTCAACAACGAGAAGCAGAAAAATACATCAAACGTTGTGAAATGAAACTTTAACAAAAACATTTTTAAATAATAGGGGCTTTTAAGCCCCATTTTTTTATAACAATATGGCAAGCGAACTAAAAAGTTTATCAATTTACTCCGAAACTGGAATTGCAAAACAAACAGCAAATACAGATTACAAAATCGGAATCGCTGTTTCCGAATGGAATCAAGAAATAACAGCTAATCTCGCAGAAGCTGCAATAGACACGCTAAAAAAATATGGATTTAACAATAAAGATATTTTATTAAAATCGGTACCAGGTAGTTTTGAACTTGCTCAAGCTGCACAATACATGATAAAATATGGCAGAGTAGATGCCGTAATTTGCCTAGGCTGCGTTATACAAGGAGAAACAAAACATTTTGATTACGTATGTTCTGGCATTACCCAAGGAATAATGAGCGTAAACCTAGACACAGGAGTTCCTGTTGCTTTTGGCATTTTAACAACCAACAACCAACAACAAGCTTTAGATCGTGCTGGTGGTAAACACGGAAACAAAGGTGTCGAAGCCACTGTTGCGGCACTTAAAATGATACAAATAAAAAACGACCTAATCAAAAGTGCAAAAATATAACATCATAATCTTACTATCGGTAATTTTGATATTTGTCTCATGCGTTTCAGAAAAAAATTGGGAAAAAGCAAGAATAATTTATTATGATGACTCTGAAAAAGAAATGTTTGTTAAAGCACGAAAAAACTCATATTACAACTTTATTAAAGCAAAAGAAGAACTAAATTCAAAAACTGAAATACTAATTCCTGAGGAAACTAAACTAGTTGAAAGCACAAACTTTACATATATGAGATTGCATTTTGATGAAGCAACCTACGGAATGGAATCATATAGTTTTGGGCACAGTTTAGGAGGAAACTCAATAATGCTAGCAGAAACAAAATATCAGGCAAAAACATGTGCTTGCAAAACTAGTGGAACATACTTTAAAGGCTATTTTCTCGTTTATAATGACAGTATCCTCAAAATTAAAACTGATAACAAAGATAATGTTTACAACAGAGCAAAACTATACGAGTTCGTTGAAAGACAACAAGGATACGGAGTTCCACAAAACATTAATACAATTGCAGACATAATAAAATATTTAGAAAGTATCAACAATTAACATTTACAAGCACGTGATACACAGGAACTTAAATTCCAATAAAAATAAATTGTTAATAATGTTAAAAAGTAGGAGATCTGATTTTATAATAATTACTGTAATTAATGTAAATTTGGGGTTCAATTAAAACAAAGGGAAAATGGGTAAAATCATTACATTAGCTAATCAAAAAGGTGGAGTTGGAAAAACAACAACAGCAATTAATCTCGCTGCAAGTCTTGCTGTTTTGGAAAAAAAAGTATTAGTGGTGGATGCGGATCCTCAGGCAAATGCAACTTCGGGACTTGGGTTTGATGTTAGAAATATCAGAACAGGACTTTACGAAACACTTATTCGAGACGAGGAACCGGAGAATGTGATTCTATCCTCCAGCATGGCAAACTTGGACTTACTACCTAGCCATATCGATTTAGTGGGTGCAGAAATCGAAATGCTGGATTTGCCGAACCGAGAGAAAGTACTAAAATATGTTCTCGAAAAAGTTAAGGATAAATATGATTATATACTAATAGACTGTTCGCCATCCTTAGGACTAATTGTTGTAAACGCACTTACAGCATCTGACTCAGTTATGATACCAGTACAATGCGAATATTTCGCTCTCGAAGGACTTGGTAAACTTCTTAATACAATACGCATAGTACAAGGACATCTCAACCCCGAATTAGACATCGAAGGATTTGTAATGACAATGTACGACTCACGTTTACGCCTCTCAGATCAAATATTGGACGAAGTAAGAAAACATTTCGACAAAATGGTTTTTCAAACAATTATACACCGTAATGTAAAACTTGGCGAAGCTCCTAGTTTTGGACAAACAATTTTTGATTATGATATAGCCTCCAAAGGAGCCGAAAACTATCTAAACCTTGCTCGAGAATTCCTGCAAAGAAATAATATGACAAAAATTAACGAAGAAGAAAAAGTAATAAAATAATATGGCAAAGAAAAATGCTTTGGGAAGAGGTCTGGATGCTCTTATTGACACGAATGCCGGATCTAACAACGACAGACAACGGGAAGCAAACGAAATACAAATCGAACTAATAGAAGCAAATCCGTTTCAACCCAGATCTACTTTTGACGAAGAAGCTCTACAGGAGCTGGCAGATTCAATTAAAGAACTTGGTGTTATTCAACCGATTACAGTAAGGTATCTTGAAACAGGAAAATTTCAGCTTATTTCGGGTGAACGAAGATTACGTGCATCAAAACTCGCAGGCCTGAAAAAAATCCCAGCTTATATAAGAGTTGCAGACGATCAAGGAATGTTAGAAATGGCTCTAGTTGAGAACATCCAACGCGAAGACCTTAACGCAATCGAAGTCGCAATAAGCTATCAACGACTAATGGAAGAATGTAAACTTACACAAGAGGCTCTAAGTCAGAGGATTGGAAAAAAACGTTCAACAATTTCTAATTACACACGTCTTCTTAATCTCCCTGCCAAAGTTCAATTAGGAATAAAGGAAGAAAAAATATCAATGGGTCATGCACGAGCTTTAATCTCAATTAAAGACGAAGAAACTCAACTAATGATATATGATCAAATACTAAAATATGATTTCTCCGTAAGAAGAGTTGAAGATATAATCAGAGAGCTTAACAAAGAAAAGACAGAAACAATTAGAAAAACCGTTCCAGCAACAGCCGAAGATTATGAACAACTACAAAAACATCTTTCAAACTTTTTTGCTACTGACATTGGTTTTAAGCGGAATGCAAAAGGTAACGGAAAAATTACAATTCCTTTTAAAAACGATGGTGAACTAGAAAGAATAATTGCAATTCTTGATAAACTAAATACCTAGGATTTGAAAATAATTTCAAAAATAGTAGTCATCCTAACAATTTTAATGCTTGTTTGGCATGTTTGTCCGGCACAAAAAACAAAAAAAGACCCGGAACAAGCTCATTCGCCCCGAAAAGCAACAATTTACTCGGCCATTTTGCCAGGACTTGGACAGTTTTACAATAAAAAATACTGGAAAATTCCCATCGTTTATGCAGGGATGGGCACATTTTCATATATAGCGATACAAAACCAACAAGAATTTAACCGATATAAGACTGCGTTATTACAACGATTAGACGGACAAGAAGACGAATTTACAATAAATGGTTCGCAAATATACAATGACCAAGCAATACTAAATTACATGGACAATTATCGTAAAAACAGAGACCTTTGCATAATCGCAACAGCTCTTTTTTATGCAATACAAATTGTTGATGCAAATGTTGACGCCAATTTATTTGATTTTGATATTACCGATGACCTGAGTTTACGAATTTTACCACAACCAATAAATAATTACTTCACTCGAACGCCAATGCTCGGAATTGGTTGCACACTAAAATTCTAAATATGAAAAAACACATTATCATAATTCTGCTCATAAACCTAATCGCAAATACAAACATTATTGCAGATAATGACTCAATTGTAATTAACAAAAACGATGGCTACACAATGGCTGATAATCTCGACAGCCTTTTAATGGATTGGTTTTATTACACAGGAAGAGACACTATAAGTTTTTTAAATCCCGAAGACCGTTTTAACTTTAACACTGATATTTCCGATTCTATTTTTGAAATCAGAGTCAATAACATGATTACTCCAATTGATGTTGCGTACAACAAAAATGTGCAGAAGTATCTAGATCGATACATAAAAAATGGTCGCTGGATAGCTCCTAAATTTTTAGGATTATCACATCAGTACTTTCCGCTATTTGAAGAGAAATTAGACGCTTACAATATCCCGCTAGAGCTAAAATATCTTGCAATAGTTGAATCTGCCCTTAATCCACTGGCTAAATCGCGAGCTGGTGCCACAGGTTTATGGCAATTTATGTATAAAACCGGTCTAGGAATGGGTTTAGAAATCAATTCTTACATTGACGAACGTAGCGACCCAGAAAAATCAACAGACGCAGCTTGCAGATACCTAAAAAGCCTATACGAAACTTATAATAGTTGGACACTTGCACTTGCGGCTTATAACGCAGGACCAGGAACAATAAACAACGCTATAAGACGATCGGGCGGAAAAACAAATTATTGGGAATTATATCCATATCTTCCAAACGAAACTCGAAATTATGTGCCTGGTTTTATTGCAATTATGTACCTATTTATTTACGCAGATGAACATGATTTTAAACCCGAACACATTCCATTTTACGAAGATGTTGATACAGTAATGGTTAGAAGCGAATTGCACTTTGCTCAACTCGATTCAGTTTTAGGAATCGACATTGGACAAACACGAGAACTCAATCCACAATACAAGCTCGACATTATACCAGCAAAAACAAAAGAGTATCCACTGCGTATGCGAAGACAATACATCAGCAAATTTATGGAATTAGAAGATTCTATTTACAAGTTTATGGATACTATCTTTCTTAGACCTGCAAAATACAATTACACTCCGGACGAAAACTATATCGACTATACGCCTATAGCTACACAACCTGAAGGGACATCCGAACTACTTTACACAATAAAATCAGGTGATGCGGTTGGGCTTATTGCTTCGTGGTATGGCGTAGAAACCGCAAATTTAAGAGCCTGGAACGGTATTTCGGGAAATATGATTAGAGTTGGTCAAAAACTTAAAGTTTATGTTCCAGAAGCACTCGCATCAAAATATAAAATTGTGGACTCACAAAGTTTTGAAGAAAAACAACGAACAATAGGAATAAATACCGATACCAACAAACCAAAAGAAGAGCCTATTGACCCAAATTATGAATATTACACAGTAAAATCGGGTGATAGTCCATACGGAATTTCGCTTAAATATGATGGAATCTCATCTGACGACATATTAAAACTTAACGGGATTACTAATCCGTCAAGTTTACGAATAGGGCAAAAATTAAAAATCAGAAAAAAAACCTAATCTATTTTCATTATGAAAAACATTGCAGTAGTAGCAGGAGGCTACACTTCTGAAAGAAAAATAAGCCTAAATTCTGGAACCCAGATTCTGAATAGCTTAGACAAACATCTTTATAATGGCTATCTTGTTGATGTTCGTAAAGATGGTTTTTACTGCTTATACGATGCTAATGAGTATAAAATAGATCTCAACGATTTTTCGTTTAGCTATAATTCTGAAAAAATAAAAATTGATTTTGCATACATAAGTTTACATGGATCACCAGGCGAAGACGGGAAAGTTCAATCTATGCTCGACATTATCAACATCCCCTATTCGGCTTCAGACACAAGTGCCTCAGTAATTACTTTCGACAAAGTTATTTGTAAAAAAGTTCTTGCTGATACAAATATTACTCAAGCTAAATCTGTAACACTAAAAAATGATGAGCCTTTTTCAGTGGACGAGATTTGCGAATATCTCGGACTTCCTTGTTTTGTTAAACCAAATACTGCTGGCTCAAGTTACGGTGTTACAAAAGTTTATGATAAAGATAAATTAATAGAGGCTGTAAATCTTGCAAAAACAGAAGACTCAACAATCATTATCGAAGAATTTATTTCTGGCGTTGAAGTCTCGTGCGGTGTTTTAAAGACATCAAAAAATAAGTATGTTTTTCCTATAACAGAAATTGATACGAAAAACGATTACTTCGACACAGAAGCCAAATATGATCCAAGTCTTACTGATGAAATTACTCCAGCCCGCATATCAGCAGAAGAAACTAAAATTGTTCAAGAAAGCTCTGCGTTCATTTACGACCAATTAAATTGTAAAGGCATTGTTCGAATAGACTTTATAATAAAAAACTGCACTCCATATTTTCTCGAAGTAAATTCTATTCCCGGAATGAGTGCCGAAAGTATTGTGCCAAAACAAATACGAACAATAGGTAAAAACCTAACAGAGATTTTGACAGAAATAATTGAGGATTATTTATAGACTTCCGTCCTGATATCTCTTTACAAGGAACTCTATTTCTCTATCATCGCCAAAGGCATCATATTCTGTTTTTAGACTATTACCAAACATAAGAGCAAATGTTTGCCAAAAAACAGCGGTTACCTTCCCTCTAAGCTCATCCACAATAACATAAGCGGTATTACCACTTTCTCGGTTCATTAACTTTACAAGCATTATTCCCTGAGATAGAGTAAGTTTCTTTAACTGTGGCTTATAAAAATTCATTATTTGCTTTTCTCTGACATTTAGGTATTTTTTTCGAGACTCATCAGTTGCAAACATAGAGAGAGTATCGTCAATATTTTTATACACCTGCGAAATTTCAACAGCAAAAGGATAAGTTCTCAAAAAATTCCTAACAAGTTTATCATATCTTTTACGATCGCGACTAGTTTTACGCTCTGCCTGTGGATAAACACTTACTTCAGGAAAAAAAATCACAGCATCGGGAGTATTATCAATCAAACTATCGACATTAAGAAAAAGATGATAGTATTTTGGTAATTTGAATTTTTGCCCAAACGCATCACTCCCAATAGAGATTATAAACAATAATATGATCACGTAATAAAACTTTTTCATCTTCTTACAAACTTATTATATTTTTAACTTAATTACAATTTAAACTTAAAACAAAAATAACAGTTTAAGGTTTTGTCTGAAATATTATTTAGTTTTGACAAAACAATTTCTGTACCAAAAAACAATATGAATAAAAACAATTTCATAAACTGGCTAATACTATTTTTGCTTGCCCTTATTTGGGGTGGCTCCTATATTCTAATGAAACAAGGCTTGCGAAGTTTTAATTTTTGGCAAGTTTCGTCGATAAGAATGCTAAGTGCTTTTATTTTTCTCTTCCCTTTTGCAATCAAAAATCTAAAGAAGCTTAATAAAAAGACAATCATCCCAATATTAGTTGTTGCATTTATCGGAAACCTCATCCCCTCGTGGCTATACCCGCTTGGTCAAACACAAGTGGACAGTAACCTCGCAGGAATACTTAATTCATTAGTGCCCGTTTTTGTACTAGTACTCGGATTATTATTCTTTAAACGCAAAACAGGATTTATTCAAATACTTGGTGTGATTATCGGTCTTATTGGTGCAGCAATGCTAATAACAAAAGATAATATTTTTCAGTTTGGACAAATGAACTTCTATGCATTATATATTATATTGGCAACTGTTATTTATTCTATCAATATTAATCAAGTCAATTATTTTTTAAAATCTCTCAAAGGCATCGAGATTTCTTCACTTGCATTTCTGTTCATTGCACCAGTTAGTGCAGCAATACTAATAACTAGCGATTTCACTCAAGCCTCAACAAGCAGCACTTTATGGATTGATCTCGCTTACACAATAACTCTCGGACTATTCGGTTCTGCAATTGCAGTAAGCATGGTAAACTCACTTATTACGCGTGCTGGTTCTATGTTTGCAAGTTCGGTAACATACATCATACCCGTTTTTGCAATATTTTGGGGTCTAATGGATGGGGAAAAATTAAATCTTGTTCAAATCATAGCGACTCTCATTATTATGATAAGCGTTTTTCTAGTCAATAAAGCACATAAATAATGAGCAGATTTAAAAACATAGCACAAAACAAATTATTTCTGAGTATCCTTTCAGGCATTCTTCTTTCTCTTACATGGACAGATTACCCGATAGGAGCTTTGGTTCTCATAGCTTTCATACCATTACTATTAATCCTTGAACAGCTCCTTAAAACAAATAATAAAAACAATAGTACAGTTTTCTTTCTATACTCATTATTGAGTTTTTTAATCTGGAATGGTATTTCAACATATTGGATGATGTACGCATCGGTTCCCGGGGGAATTGCAACAATTTTCCTCAACTCAATTTTTATGGCATTTGTGATGTATCTTACTTTTATAAGCTTTAAAAGTTTGGGACGTAGAATTGGATATTTGGTTTTTGTAAGCAACTGGGTAGCGTTTGAATACCTATTAATACATAGTCAACTTTCATGGCCTTGGATGATATTAGGAAATGCTTTCTCAAACAGTATAAGTTTAGTTCAGTGGTACGAATTTACTGGTTATATTGGCGGTTCAGCATGGATAATGTCAGTTAACCTGCTGATATTTGAGACTGTCAGACAAATCGCAAAAAATGCTGAAAAAAAAAGAATCCGTTCATACGCAATTGGACTTATGTTACTAATTTTATTACCTGTATCATATTCACTAATTCGATTTAATACTTACAAAGAAAAAATCACCCCTGTTAAAGTTGTAATAATCCAACCAAACATCGATCCCTATAATGAAAAGTTCTCTACTCCTACTCTATCCCAGATACAAAAAATAACACAAATGGCAGAAAGTTCTTCGGATAATCCGCCGGATTATTTTATCGCACCAGAAACAGCAATATCAACGGGTTTTTATGAAGACAAAGCTCTACAAAATATATCCGTCAAATATATTTTAGATTTTCTAAAAGATTATCCCAATTCAGAATTTATTATCGGAGCGACTACTCGTGTAAAATACGACAATCCAGAAGATTTTACAGAAACTGCAACGATTTCAGAAGACAACAGTTTTGCACATGATGTTTTTAATGCGTCAGTACAAATATCTCCCGATGGGAAAATACAATTTTATCATAAAAGCAAATTGGTACCTGGTATAGAGACTATGCCATTTCCAAACATCACAAAATTATTTACAGATTCTTATGTTGAACTTGGAGGCATAAACGGGGCACATGGCACTCAAGAAAACAGAACAGTATTCATCAATAATAATAATAATATTCGTCCGGGAGTTGCTGTATGTTACGAATCGGCCTATGGAGAGTTCATAACAGAATTTGTAAGTGCTGGTGCAAATGTGTTATTTATAATTACTAACGACGGCTGGTGGAAAGATACGCAAGGCTACCGACAACATGCAAGATTTTCTAAATTAAGAGCCGTAGAAACTAGACGGAGCATAGCAAGATCTGCAAATACTGGAATTAGTTGCATTATAAATCAAAAAGGTCAGATAGTAAAACAATCAGAATGGTGGAAAAAAGATACCATTACAGGGGTAATCAATGCAAACGAAAACACAACATTTTATGTTAAATATGGAGACTCTATTCCCAGAATAGCATTGGTGATTTCTGTGATTTTATTGGCAATTCAAATCGTAGGAAAATTAAAAAAGCGAATTAAAGGTTAATGGTCAAGTTTGAGAAAATTGTTTATGGTAACTTCTAAAACAATTATTCAAACATAAAACTTTATTTTAAAACTCAACAGGTTTTTGTGAAAATAACCCCATCAACCGTTTTACTCCACTATCTCACATTCCTCCATTAGCACACGACCAAAAAACTCACCTTTAATTATTCCACGAATTTTTACATCTTTTCTATTGTCTCTCAGGTAATCATTATCAGGTTCTAATTTCATGTTGCAACCAACTTTTTTAACTCCGGTCTCAGGATCGTCTAAATCAATTCTCCATGTAACCCCTGTGTTTGTTGTTGAGGTTGTAGTACTGTTGTAATATCCTATAACTGTTATTTCGACATCATCCCAAGAGTTGTAAGCATTATATAGATTCGCAGCTAGAACAGGTTCTTTAGGTAATCTGTATGGATTAATTTCTTTAGTGTCATCAACATCTTTATTAATGCCGATAAATTCACATTGGGTTAATTCAATTCCATAGTATGATTTGTTGGCAATAACTCCCTTGATTATAACAATATCATCTTTTTTGACATCCTGCTTAAGCTCATTATCAAATTTGCAACTAAATAAAACATCCTTCGAGCCTGGTTGTCCAATTATTTCTACAGTTTGTTTTAAAACGTCTGTATCCATGTACATTTTCACATAACCAGCTATCGTAACTTCTTTGTCTTTCCATTCAAAATAAGAATTATAAAGTTTTGTTACAGGAACAGGTGTGTTTACATCAATGTCTTTTGACGTAATTCTTGCAAGTTCTTCAGGACTGATTTCTTCTCGAACATCTTCTGTGGTTTCGTTATCAGTACTTTTTGTTTTAGTGTCGTTGTTGCACGCAATTACAGAAAAACAGAATGCTGCTGCAAATAAGTAGATAATTGTTTTTTTCATAATTTGAGTTTTTAAATAATTTTACTAAATTGCCAATGAATTGGTATAAATCTAATATGATTTTGCAATCAAAGATAAAAAAAAATCGCATGATAGTAAAAATTATTATTTTTGTGGAGAATTTAACAAATTATTGAAGAACTTATGTTTGAAAATTTATCAGAAAGACTCGAAAGATCGTTTAAGCTTTTAAAAGGCGAAGGCAAAATAACTGAAGTTAATATTGCTGAGACTCTAAAGGATGTTAGGCGTGCTTTGCTTGATGCAGACGTTAATTATAAAACTGCTAAGACATTTTGTGATGATGTGAAAGACGAAGCAATGGGTCAGAATGTTATTAAGTCTTTAAAGCCCAATCAGTTAATGGTTAAGATTGTCCACAATGAGTTATCAAAACTCATGGGTGGCACGGCGGTCGAAATTAATACAAAAGGAAGTCCTGCTATTATTTTGATGTCGGGATTGCAAGGCTCTGGGAAAACAACTTTTAGCGGGAAACTTGCAAATATGCTCAAAACAAAAAAAGGGAAAAACCCTTTACTTGTTGCTTGTGACGTATATCGTCCTGCTGCTATTGAACAGATAAAGGTACTTGGTGAACAAATCGGAATTCAGGTATATTCCGAAGAAGGAAACTTAAATCCTGTAAAAATTGCCCAAAATGCGATTAAACATGCAAAAACTTATGGGCATGATATGGTTATTATTGATACCGCCGGTCGTCTTGCTGTTGATGAGCAAATGATGATTGAGATTGAAAATATTAAAAAAGCAGTTAATCCACAGGAAATTCTCTTCGTTGTCGATTCTATGACTGGACAGGATGCGGTTAATACGGCAAAAGAATTTAATGACCGCTTAGACTTTGACGGAGTGATACTCACAAAACTTGATGGCGATACTCGTGGTGGAGCGGCTTTGTCTATTCGTTCGGTTGTCGATAAACCTATAAAATTTGTAGGTACTGGCGAAAAAATGGACGCTATTGATGTTTTCCAACCCAATTTATCTCACAAATTATTTTTTATCATCATTACGGACAAAGAAAGAAGCTGCCATAATTAATATTACTTCTTATTTCAGCCTTGTCCCAAAAC
>JAQVPT010000295.1 GCA_028701945.1 Bacteroidales bacterium | reverse complement strand
AATTTCGCTATGAGGCGGTGTGTATTGAAATTCGATATTCTCTATTTTTAAAGACTTATCTTCGGGTAATGTGTTGATTTTTTGTTCGTTAGGGGCTTCTTCATCCTCTTTGTTGTGTATTTCGCCTAAACGCTCCATACTTATTTTTGCATCCTGCCACGATTGCACAAAGCCAATAATTTGAGAAACCGGAGAATTTAATTGTCCAATAATGTATTGTATTGCCAACATCATACCAAGTGTGAGTTCTCCTTTAATAACAAAATAGGCAGATAAAAAGCTGATTATCAGGTTTTTTGTTTCGTTTATGAACACAGTTCCCAGATTCTGATACTGGCTTAATGCAAGACCTTTTATACTTACCTTGAATAGACGTACTTGAATTCGTTCCCATTCCCAACGCATTTGTTTTTCGGCATTTTGCAGTTTTATTTCCTGCATTGCTTGAATTAGCTGTATTTTATTACTTTGCTCGGCAGAAGCTTCTCTAAAACGTTTGTGGTCGAGTACGCGACGTTTTTTCATAAAAAGATATATCCAACCAATGTAAAGAGCAGAACCAAGTAAAAAAACCACAAATATTGAGAGCGAATAATAAGCCAAAACAGCCCCAAAAATTATTAGATTTACAAACGAAAATAAGGTGCTGAGGCTTTGTCCGGTAAGAAAATTTTCGATACGATTATGGTCTCCTATGCGTTGTAGTAAATCCCCGGTCATTTTTGTGTCGAAGAACCCTATTGGCAGTTTCATTAATTTAATGAGAAAATCAGAAATGAGCGAGATATTTATTCTTGTGCTGATATGCAACATTATCCATGAACGAATAAAATCAACCGACATCCGACTTACAAACAAAACCATTTGAGCAACTAGCACAAGAGTGATAAACGATAAATTATTGTTTGTAATACCAAAATCGACAATACTTTGAGTTAAGAATGGAAATATTAATTGGATAAGTGAGCCAAAAATCAAGCTTAGAACCAATTGCCAAATAAGCTTTTTGTGTGGTTTTAAGTAATTGAGTAAGAACTTAAAACTTTTACGACTTTGTTTTTCGTCTTTATTTTCGTAAAAAGCGGGTGTAGGTTCCAAAAGCAAAGTAATCCCTTGTTTATTGCCCTCTTTTTCGGTACTTGCCCAATGATTTATAAATTCTTGTTTACTGTAAGTAATTTTTGAAGCACCAGGGTCTGCAACATATACTTTATGCTTATCAATTTTATAAACAACAACAAAATGGTTTTGGTTCCAATGTGCAATAAAAGGAGTAACTTTTTCTTTTTCGAGATTTCCGAGAGTAGTCTTCACTCCCATAGTCCTCATCCCAATACTTTCGGCAGCATCACTTATCCCCAGCAATGAAACGCCTTCACGAGTAATATAAGAACGCTGTCGCAAAGTTTGTGCTGTGTATGAACGACCATAAAACTTAGCAATCATACGCAAACAGGTTGCACCGCAATCCATGGCGTCGAGTTGGGTGTAGTGGGGAAACTTACTCATTGGTCGAATCTACAAATTTCTTGTTTAACTCCCTCAATTCGATTGCCGGTTCTTCCCAACGTGGGTTTTCGGTGCGCCACTGTTCAACGCTTATCCAGCCTGCTTCGTGTTGCCATTTGGCTATGTATGGATTATAACCGCATTTTGCAGGTTGTGAATAAATATTGTTAGTATCTTTTATAAAGACTCTGCAATCTGTGCATATATGCCGGAATTCGCAATCCTGGCAAACATCAATATCATCCTTTTTGATGTACCAACAATCTTTAAAACCAGGCTTTTCTATTGCTTCGGCAAGTGTTGTGTAGGAAATATGCCCATAATGATGTTTCATCGAAGGACAGTTTTTAATGTAGCCATCGGAATCGATGCAGATTTTACGGTTTAGGCAGGTGTTGTGGAGTTGGGATTCGGTAAAGTGATCGACGGATATTGCAAAAAACTTTAAATCAATATAACCACATGTGTTTTTGGGATTAAAATCATTAGTAGTAAAATTGATAAAAGCCATTAACTCTGTTAGTTGCACCAATTTGTTTGCAGGAGCTTCATAAACTGTAATATTATCAATTTTTGGAGTCGTTTTAACTAGTTCTGTACACGAGTCGTAATCGTTGAAAATTGAGTAATGTAGATACAAACTAATTGTTCTAAATGATTTGCTGTTAGCAAGTTCTATTAATTCAGAAATTTGGCTTATACCATTGATTTCTTTGTAAAATCTAAGCTGTAAATGAAAACATTGTAGCTTTTCGAGTTGTTCAAATAATTCTGTGTAGTTGGTTTTATTATAATCACGAATGTCTATCACAGAATTGCTTATTTTAGAAGGAAAATCCCATTCTAGACTAAAATCAGGAAAAAGCAAAACTTCCTTCTTTGTTCCAAAATATGCGAATCTATTTGCTTGTAAGTAATTCAAGTACTCGTCAATTATTTTTTCGTTTTCTTGACCATACTCAGTAAAAATATCTGCTAATTTTTGATGTTTATGACTTCCCAATAAGTTTGCCAACGCATTAGGAAAAACACTAAATTCGTTTTGTTGAAAATCGCAACTTGTTGACCTACAAAAACCAATTGTTGTTAAACAATTAGTTATGGGGATTAAATACAATTCTTTATTCATTCTTACTAAATAAATCTTGTTAATGGTTTATAAAATGAGCGATAAAATGCTCGTTCGTTTTGTACACACGGTACTGAGACTGATAGGGCATCTTTCATGTCAATTACCATTGCTTTTTTGTGCCTTTTAAGAACAATATTATAATAATTAAAAGGAAAATGTTCTTTAATTTTTACTAAATCTATTTTTTTCTCCATCTATCAATGCTTTTGCAATTTCCTTTTCGATATAAAAATTATTTTTCCCACTTAAAAAATCAAATTGACCAACAGGGTTTACCTCCAAAAACCAATATTTATCATCAGAATCAACTATAATATCTAAAGATCCGCTTTCCAAATCCATCTGCAACATAAATTCATGAAGCTTTTTTTTAATGTCATAAGGCAAATTAAATGGAGTGTGCCTATTGGATTTGTTTGTTGTTCTAATGTCTGTGTGATTGGTGTCCATTGGTGGGATTGCTGCAGATGCATAAAATTTTCCTAATAGATAAAACACTCTTAATTCATACTTTTTATCAATTTTCTTTTGAAACAGTGAATAATAAAAGCTTTCAGTTGTAATATTTTGAGTTTTTACATCTGTCGTTCCGTGTCCAAAAGTATAGTTCTCATCGTGATATGACAAGTTATCCTGAATATTTTTTGTAATGCAAGAATTGTATTTGTGAATAAATTTTTGTAGCATCTCGCTTTTACGTGTTATTAAAGTGTGAGGAATCTTTAATCCGACAGATTTAGCTGTTTGCAAGGCAATTAACTTATTTGAATTATAGTGACTAATTGTATTGATACGCATTTTTGTCTTAAACAAATATTCTATAAAACTCTCCAATGTATTTGTTTCACTAATCAAATGAGATTCGACTTTGTAAGGTATATTATTCTCTATTACATTAAAAGAATTTAAATTGGGTAGGGTAAAGTTAAGATAACCTCTGCGACACCATATAGCACTAAAATTGTCAAAATTGTATTTTGTGTCATTAATAAACAATTCAACTTTTATACGATCATTCGAAATAATAATGTCACTAATGACATCAATATTATTTGTGCCTGTGTTAGTTCGGACAAACTTTGCCCCAAAATAATTTAACCAAGCACAAACTTTATCTGTAGAGGTATCTTCGTGTTGTCCGATAATTAAAATCATTAATTTTCTTTCGTATTATGGTTTAGTATATTCCATTCTTTAGCCTCTTTGATAATTCTTTTTTGTTGTTCATTACTTTTAAAGTACAATAATGTATTGTTTTAGCCCCTTAAATAATCAGACAAGATTATAGTTTAAAAAATATAATTAATTTTGTCTTTATGAAGAAAAGAAAATTTACACAAGAGCAAAAACTGGCGATTTTAAAAGAAGCCTCAGAGA
>JAQVPT010000294.1 GCA_028701945.1 Bacteroidales bacterium | reverse complement strand
TTATTTTCGACAGATGGGGAAACAAAGTGTTTGAAACTAATGTGTTCGACCCATACAACCCACACAAAATGGCTTGGGACGGTACTGACCATGGTAGTGTGATTAAAGGAGATGAATTATTACCTGTTGGTGCATATAGCTGGTATTGCAAATTTAATGACATTTGGGGAAATCCTAAAGAAAGAAGTGGTACTGTTAATATTATAAGATAATCTTCAAAATATTATTAATTATCTTTTTATACTTTTCATAAGCAACTGATTAATAAATATTCCGTTATTTATTTGTATATTTACAAATAATAAATCAATAATATTAAATTATCGAATTATGCTTATGATTACTAATAAATGGTTATTTCGGTTTTTTATTTTCATATTTATAACAATTTACTTTTCAAGTATTAAATCCCTATACTCACAAAATTTAGTAATAAATCCAAGTTTTGAGGATATTAGCTCTTGCCCTCAAGGTCCTTCCCAATTGTATTTTGCTAATAATTGGAGTAGTTGTAATAACAATGCTGATACGTGTTCTTCTCCAGATTTATTTGGAGAATGTAATACTTTACCCTTCCCTATTCCCGGAATGGATCCACCAGCAGGTGTTCCTGCAAATTTATTAGGAAATCAAGAAGCACATACAGGAGAAAACTATTCCGGTATAATTATTAAAGAAGCAATGGCTTTAATGGGTTGCGAAGCTGTTGAAATTGGAGTTTATAGAGAATATCTACAAGGGACATTATCAAGTCCGCTAGTAGCAGGCGAAAACTATTGTGTTGAGTTTTATGTGAGTTTAGCAGATAAAGTAAAATGGGGCTCTGATAAATTTGGAGTATATTTTTCAAACACTATGGTTGATTATGATTTTTGTAACGATCCTCATCCATTACCCGTTACCCCTCAACTTGAATATACCGGACCCCCATTATTAAATACTAACGAATGGGTAAAGCTATCATGGGAATACACAGCTAGTGGTGGCGAACAATATATTATTATCGGTAACTTTTGGGGAAACCCTGAAACACCTTTATATGATAATAACTGTGCAGAAATGAATCCTTATGCTTATTACTATGTTGAGGACGTTTATGTTGGACCATGTATAGTAGAACCAAATGACTTACAAGTTAGTTTAACTACTTTTCCGGCAAATTGTGGTTTAGATGGATCAGCAGAAATAACCGTAATAAATTCTTGCTCCGGTAGTCCACAATTTATATGGAGTACAGGGGCAACATCACAAAATATTGACAATTTACAACCAGGAAGTTATTCTTTAACTGTTACTGACGTTTCGCCATGTATAGATACTGTTATAAACTTTACTATTACTGACGAAGGTTCTATAGAAGTAAATATTACAACCGATGGAGATATTTGTACAGGACCTGTACAATTAACAGCAGAGGTAACCGATGCAAGCTCTTCAGAATGTACATACCTTTGGAGTACAGGACAAACTTCTCAAACTATTTCAGTTAACGATTCTGATACATATTCTGTTACTGTTACTTATGGTACTTGCATTGAATCATCAAACACTAGTATTACAATTGGTCAAGCTGATGCAACTATTACTCCTGTAGGACCATTCTGCGTTGACGATCCTCCTGTAAGTCTTACCGCAGCTAATGGAGGCGGTGTTTGGTCATCTACAAGTAACGGGCTTCAAGGAAATACTTTTACCCCATCTGATGCCGGAGTAGGTAGCCACGATGTTACTTACACTATATCCGGTACTTGTGGAGACGAAGACCAAATAACAATTGTTGTTAACGATATTATTAATATTAGCGATTTTAGCGAAGAATGCGATACTAATAATGAAAACTTTACTGTAAGTTTTAATGTTACAAATTCTTCCGGAAACCCTGCACAGTTTAGTGCAGACTGGGGTACTGGAAGCAATAACTTTACCGGAACATTTACTCACGATTTCCCTTCAGGAACCAATTACAGTATTACGGTTACAGATGCTAACGGCTGCTCAGAGCATATCCTTAACGGATCTCTTACTTGCGATTGTGTAACTTATGCAGGTACTATGACTAGTCTAGAACCTATTCATTTATGCCAAACCGAATGTACTAGTGAGTCTTTACATAACGGAGATCATGATACTGATGCTAATGATATTTTTGAATTTGCAATTCACGATGGAAACTATCCTGCTAATATTTTTGCATATAATACTACAACCGAATTTTGCAGAAATAGTATTCCCGGTGGTGCCGATTACGAAACTACATATTTCATCTCAGCTATTGCCGGAAACAGCGATGGCGAACATGTTTCGCAAAGCGACCCTTGTTATAGCCAAGCTATAGGAATACCTGTAATATGGCACAAAGACCCAATTGCTCATATTAATACTAACGAGTCTTCTACCTGCGACTTAACTTTTGACTTAAGTGCTGCTCCACCTCCTACCGGAATGAACGGATACTGGACAGCAAGTGGTACATTCTTCCCAATTAATGGAACTACAGTATCTTCACCTGATATTTCAGTAATGGTACCAAATAGTGGAAATTACACATTTACATGGAATTTAGTAAATAATGATTGTACCGATGACGAACAAGTTGTAATACATTTTAATGAAACTCCTTCTGCTTATGCCGGAGAAAATCAAATCGTTTGTGGAACTACAACACAACTCGAAGCTGTATTTAGTATAAGTGGTTCTAATGGTCAATGGAGTGGTACAGGTGCAACTTTCTCTTCACCTACAGACCCAAACTCATCAGTAACAGTAAGTAATTACGGAACATATGTATTTACTTGGACAGAATACAACGGCTCTTGCTTCGACAATGACATAGTAACAGTAACTTTTCTTGAAGTCCCCGAACCAAACACTGTAGCTAATAATGATACTGTTTGTGGAGTTACATATAATCTTAATGTTTCAAATGTAAATGGACAAGGCGTTTGGAGGGCTTATGAAGATGGTGTACAAATTTATCCTTCATTTACTAATGGTACTAATGATAATGACCCGAATGCTATTGTTTCAATTCCAAATTTTTTCCCTGCATTATATCGAACAATACAATTTGAATGGACAGAATCAATTCAATATGGAAGTACGGTATGCGAAGGTACAGCAAGCATAGAAGTTACATTTGCTGCCGAACCTGCTGCAAGTGTTGGAGATGATCAAGCACAAGTGTGCGGGCATTCTTATACTTTCCATGCTGATACTATTGGATCAGGATGGGCTACCGGAACTTGGTTAAACCCTGAAAATGTTCTCGTAGAAAACTGGGATGATAATTCTCTACCTAACGCTACTGTTACAATAGATTCACTCGGCAGTTTTGGCGATTCAGCTTATGTTAATGTAGATTTCTACTGGGCAATGACTAACTATGGATGTACTAGCATAGACACAATGACGGTTACTTTCTACCAGCATCCTATTGCAAATGCAGGATTAGATGATGAAGTTTGCGGCTTATTGACAGAATTAGAAGCTTTCTGGAGCATTCCTCCTACCGAAAGTTACGAACCATCAGGATGGTGGACAACACATTCAGGACCTAATACAAACTCTGTTAATATACATTATCAAGATTCTGCACAAACTATAGTTACTGTAGGAGAACCGGGAACTTATGAGTTTGTTTGGAGAGAATCAAATTCTAACAGACCAAGTTGCTATTCTACGGATACTGTAAAAATTACATTCATAGAAATTCCGGTAATTGATGCAGGCGAAGACTTTGACGTATGTGGTCCCTGCACACAGCTTAATTGTACTAGTGCAGGTTTTCCAGGCAACTGGCAACCGGTACCCGGTGGTACATTTACACCTAATCAACAAGACCCACATGCCGAAGTCTGTGTTAATGGTTATGGAACAAAACTATTTATCTGGAGGGAAGCAAACCAGCAATGTCCGGCAAGTGACACAGTTCTTGTAACATTCTGGAGAGAACCTACTCCTGAAATATTAACAGATACTGCCGACTCTACTGCATGTGGTTATTGTTTTAGAAGATTACAAGCAGGAAATCCGGGAACAGGAATTG
>JAQVPT010000043.1 GCA_028701945.1 Bacteroidales bacterium | reverse complement strand
AATATTACAAGCTCGGAAAGAAATTGCCGAATACGGAAAAAAATCCTTTAAAATGTTCGGTCAGGTAAAAAGACTATTTGCTGAAACCGACGAAAAAAAGGTTAAAAAATTAGGCGAAAAAATTAGTAAAAATGAACTTATAATGGATGATATCGAAGCAGATATCGCAAACTATCTTACTAATGTTTCAGAAGGAGAATTAAGTATTAGTGGTGCTCGTAGAATTAGAACATTGCTTAAAATTAGCGATAATATCGAATCAATTGCCGATGGCAGTTTTAATTTGTCGCGCGTTTTGCTTCGTAAACACAAAAAGAAAATATGGTTCACTCCCGAACAAAGAAATGGTATTCAAGGATTATTTGAGCTTTTAGACAGAGACTTTGAACTTATGGTAGATTTTCTAGTCAATATTAACGCCGATAAAATTGAAATTGATGAAATTATAGAAATCGAAAACCGCATAAATGAATTTAGAACTCAATTAAAAAAGCAGAACAGTAAGAATCTTCAAGAAAATAAATATACTTACAATTCAAGCGTTGTTTATATTGACATGATTACGATATCTGAAATCATTGGAGACCATATAATAAATGTTGCGGAGGCTCTTAAATTTCAAAAAGATGAAATAATTAGTAGTCATGATGATTAGTTGTAATTACAAATAAGTTAAACTGAGATATTGAGTTGAGGGATATTTTTTTAATTGCAAAGATATTGTCCGAAATGAATTATATTTGCAATTATTTTATGATCACAGGAAAAGTCATACAGTCAACAGGTTCTGGATATATAGTGAAAACTGAGTCCGAGGAATTGTATTGTAGTATTAGAGGAAAACTAAGACTCAAAGGCTATAGAAGTACAAACCCTGTTGCGGTTGGAGATAATGTCGAAATTGAAATGTCGGATGAGAATACTGGAGTGATAACAAAAATATTACCACGTAAAAATTGCATAATCCGCCGTTCTACAAATTTATCAAAACAAAGTCATATATTAGCTTCCAATATTGATCAAGCAATTTTTGTGTTTACCTTGCGAAACCCTGTTACAACAACAACTTTTTTAGATAGATTTCTTGTGTCGGCAGAAGCATACAGTATTCCAACAATTATTGTGTTTAATAAAGCCGATATTTACTCAGAAGACGAATATCCTGCAATTGCTGAGTTAATGTCTGTTTATAATGAAATTGGTTATCAGGTTATTGCAAGTTCGGCAAATAATAAATTAGGGATTGAGGCACTGCGCTCTGCTTTAAAAGATAAAACAAGTTTAATTGCTGGACATAGTGGTGTAGGAAAAACATCATTAATAAATGCCGTTTCTCCAGGGTCAAATCTTAAAATTGGTGATATTTCTGACGCTCACCATACAGGAAAACATACAACAACTTTTGCCAAAATGCACTTTTTGCCTTTTAACGCATGGATTATTGACTCTCCTGGAATAAAAGCTTATGGTATTATTGAACTAAAAAAAGAGGAAATATATCATTATTATCCCGAAATGTTCAAAATCGCAAAATCTTGTAAATATTATAATTGTACTCACGTAAACGAACCTGAATGTGCTGTAAAAAAAGCTGTTGAAGATGGCGAAATTGCGTGGTGGAGGTATAAGTCATATCTTAATATCGTTCTCGACGAAAACGATAAACATAGAACAAAACTTTAATTATTGTATAGCCTATCAACTGACAAACCAATTTGTCTAATAAATCTTCCGTCCCGACTTTAAAATATTTACGGCAGAATCTAACGAAACATCATATTTATTTGCAAGCTCATAAAATTCATCATCTCCTAATACTTGTCTAGCAATATATGCAGCAACGCTATTTTCGATGTATTTGCCTGAAATCTCGACATCTTTTGATTGTGCATTTATTCCTTTTAGTGCTACATATTGCCAAAATTTACTATTTATATTTTTTGATTTTAAGTAGCTTTTTAATTCTGTTAAAGAAGTAGTTTTTTCGAGTTCAGTTCTGTGTTTATCAACAAACTCAATTGCAAAATAATATTCTAAATTAAACCTGCCTATTTCAGCATACAAATTAGTATATCCTATTGTGTCAATCGGAATAAATATATCTGGCATAATTCCTCCACCGCCATAAACAGCTCTACCTTTTTCTGTAAAATAGATAAGCGAATCAATTTGCTTTATGCTATCTTCTTGAAGAAATTCGCCGTGTGTATATCTGTTATAAATATCGGAATAATATTCGTCAAGACCATTTTCGTAAGATTTTTGAATGCAGCGTCCTGATGGGGTATAATATCTTGCGGTTGTCAATCGTATAATCGAACCGTCACTAAAAGTTGTCGATTCTTGAACGAGACCTTTACCATACGAGCGGCGTCCGATTACAAAACCACGATCATTGTCTTGGATTGCTCCAGCAACAATTTCTGAAGCAGATGCAGAAAACTCATCAATTAAAATAACAACATCCAAATCGAGGCAAGCACTGCGTTTTTTTGTTGATGCAATCACGTTTTTAGGTCTCGCATTTCCTTCGGTATAAACCAAGGTTTTACCACTTTCGAAAAATTCATCTAAAATATCCGTTGCAGAATTAAGATACCCACCAGAGTTATTTCTTAAATCAATAATAATTGATTTAATGCCTTTTTTTCTCATCTTAAAAACAGCATCAATAAACTGATTGTGAGTGTTAAGAGAAAAAGTGCTTATTTTAACATATCCAATATCTTTACTAATGATATAAAATCCATCTATACTTCTTAAAGGAATATTACCTCTTACAATATTGCAACTAATAAGTTTATCTTCGCCTTTACGTAACAATTTTAATTCAACTTTAGAACCTAACGTCCCTTTTAACATTGACATCACCTGATCGTTAGTTATTCCGATGCCAGCTATAATAGAATCGTTTACCATTATAATTCTATCTCCGTTTTTTACTCCATATTTTTCTGATGGCCCACCTTCAATAATGTTAACAACCAGAACTGTATCTTTAAAAATATTGAATTGAACACCAATTCCACTAAATTCTCCTTGCAATTCTTCCTCAACAGTTTTTGCCTCTTCTGCACTAAAATATAGCGTATGCGGGTCTAAAGTTTCAAGAAATTTTGGAATAGCCATTTCGGCAAGATGATTTCTGTCAACTTTATCGACATATTCATTTGCGACATAATCGACAACAATGTTCAATTTATCTTTCGGTTGCGAAATTAAAATGCTTTGCGAATTATTGTTTTTATTAAGAATCTCGGAAATAATAATTCCTGTAACAATTGATACGGCAATTATTAATGGTAAAACAATGCTGAATTTTGTGTTATTATATTTATTCATCTTTTTTAAAATTGATGACATCAATTCCTGCTCTTTCTAATAAGTCTAATCCTTCAGTGTTATTATATTTGTCTAAAAAAACGACTCTGACAATACCTGATTGAATAATTAGCTTAGAGCATTCTATACATGGTGATGTTGTTACATAAAGAGTTGCACCGCACGAATTGTTCCCTGATTTTGCAACTTTAGTAATTGCATTGGCTTCGGCATGAAGAACGTAAGGTTTTGTTTTATATTTTTCGTCTTCGCATTCATTTTCAAATCCAGAAGGTGTGCCGTTATAACCGTCAGATATTATCATTTTATCTTTAACAATAAGTGCACCTACTTGCCGGCGTTTACAATATGAGTTTTTCGCCCAAATTGAAGCCATCTCTAAATAGTGCTTATCAAATTGGTTTTGTTTTGCGTCAGATTTTATATTTGTCATAGTTAAAGATTATAAAAAACCCCTCAACAGAGGGGTGTACCCGGAGCCGGAATCGAACCGGCACTCCAAAGGAACTGGTGTTTGAGACCAGCGCGTCTACCTATTCCGCCATCCGGGCTGTTCAAGTTGCAAATATAATATTTTTTTTAATGTGCAATATGTTTTTTGGGTTTTAAATTTAAAATGTTCTTCGAGTTGCCAATCTTTAAACTCGTCGGTTCTTCATTTACTCGAAGAACTACATAGATGCACTTCTTAAACCCAAACTTTTACCCGATATGATATTGAAATAATAATAAATAATTTGAGTTTGCACACTTATTTTTCTACCGCATCAAATACATTTTCCCAATTTCTTTTTTAAAGTATTTATCCGCTTCGGTGGCACGATGGTCGATATCTTGACTATTTATTTTGGCTTTTACTTGATAAAAATATACTCCGTTTGCAAGTTGGTCACCATACATATCTTTGCCGTCCCAAGCGTATTCGGTGATATTTCGTCCTATATGAATTGTACCAAGTTCATCAATAAAAATAACTTTAACTAACTTACCGGTAATAGTAAATATTTGTATTTGTAATTCCTCGGGAATTTCGCTTCCTGTAAGTTCAAAAACAAAACAAGTGCTTGTGCTAAAAGGATTTGGATAATTTAGTAATTGTGTAATTGTTGATTGAGTAATTACCTCAAAATCAATAACATAATCATTCGTACCTGATTCATTAGATGAAATATCTGTTGCTTGAACTCGCAGTCTGTACATCCCATCTTTGTTAAAGACTGGATTATAGATAATTTTACAGGAATTTTCGGGCAAACTTGCAGGTATCCACTCAATAGTCTCTTCTGGGTTTTGCTGTTGTGTGAAATAAATTCTTTGTTCATCACCTGCTTGAATATCAGTTAGATACACTCTAAATAATGAAGTGTCATTTAATGCAAGATATTGATTTTCATCTTTTAGTTTTATAAGTATTTCTGGTTTTGATGACACTATTTCACCGTTCATAATATAGCGTCCGTCGAAACTAACATCAAGAATTGGATTTGTAATATCTTTCTGCACATAAAAATATTTAACTGCGATATTATTAAAATGATGTTGTTCTAACTGATAGTATGTTCCAGTACTTTCATTAATAGGATTATATTCTATCCAAATGCTGTTTAAACCAGAAAGGCCTAGACTTGAGTAAGTAATAGTATCAATAATAATATCTCCAGCAGGGTGCGGTCTTAATCTTTTAGTGTCTATGTGAGTTACGATATTGTCGTCATCTTGGAGCCAATACTTAACAGCAAGGCTGTCCATATCATAAGAGCTAATGTTCTTTGTGGCTACTGCAAAACTAAACTCATCACCTTCATTTATTGTATCGCAACAAAAATAATAGCCTGATTGCGGATCAATAGCTGTTTCAGGGACTCCAATAAATCGTAGTTGCCATTTATCTAACTGAGCTGGTGTTTTATTTGTTTCGTCTTTTGAGTAAAACTTTAGTTTAATTTTTGGATATTGCTGATAATCAATGGAATCATTTAGGTTTAATATTTCATAAGTGTCGGTACTAATTTCGTCAATAATAAGCTCGGTTTCTCCTTCGGGTGTAATTCCATAAATTTGCACCCATGACTCATCGTCTGAAGGGTTTTCTTCGGCATATTGCATCCAATTAAAAGACTCCCAAGTATTAGATGGACCAACCGTAACGCTAGTAATATAGCCATAAGAAAACTCTGTTATTAAATTAACATTTTCCAAATCAATAACATCTGTATTACTCGTTCCAAAACGCTCTTGTGTTGAAGATGGCGTTCCTTTTTTTGTAAATAGAATGTACGGAGCACCGTTATTTACATTTCTAATATTAGTACTTCCAAGGTCTTCATAGGTTTGAAGTAAGTCCTCATTCCAATTGCTAAAGTTTCCGTTTCCCCATGAATAAGTTAGAATATAATATCCATCTGGGACAAAATCAATCATTGACTTTAGAGAATCTAATCCAACAGCGTTAGTGTTAAAAGAGAAAAAAAAGTTTGGCGAATTACTTGAAAAACACCAGGGATAATTTCTATGTCCAAAATTTTGTATATCAGAAGGCCAACCTAAAATAGTTTGGGGGTCAATAACAGCAACGAGCATTGCTGAGGGCATTCCGCAATTTCCTACAGCTCCTAGTCCGTTATTAGTTGTGCCGTCAATATTCCAGTTTATCTCATAAATTGTTTGGAGATTGATAACTCCAGTATTATGACAATTTAATCTTTTCGGGATATCTATGTATTCGAATTTTTGAGTAATAGGTAGATAATTGATAAACAAAAACTCATCTTCTTTAAATTGATAATAGTGTGATTGCGACCAGCCCTCTTCGCCTTCGATATAAATAAACGAAGATTCTTTCCAAACTAAACTGTCAGGGTTTGCGTGGTTATGGCAGATACGCCAGTAGTAAACTCTGTTTTCGGTTAGATTAAACGGAACTTGCCAATTAACTAATCCCCCAGAGCTTTGCACAAGACCAGAACTCAGTAGTGAACTGTTAAATTTATCGCATGTGTCAATTTGAAAACGATAATCTGTTAAAGTAAGAAAAGGGTCTCCAGTGCTTGCAATAAGTGTAACTTGGTTGTTAGGATAAATTGCATATTTATATGGATAAATTGGGAAAAGATCGCCAGATTTAATTAGAAAACTAATTGTTACTTCGTTATTTATTTCGGATAACTCATCGATTTGATTAAGTGCATCAACAAAAATTTTGATAGAATTTAATCCAGGTCCATTTTGTCTGTCAACAGGTAATCGAACTACAATTGTATCAAGATAATTACAACCCATAATAGTAGCATATATTTGATCGATATTTCCAGTCGGATATGTTCGGTCAATGGATACAAGAAAAGTATCTTGCACAGCTCTTCCAATGTTTTTTATAACTATTCTTACATCAAAGCTATCTATTACAGTTGTTATTTCCTCGGGAATAAATCCTACCGATTCCTCACTGATGGTTAAGTCGGGCTTTTCGTGAGCGTTTATAACAATTGCGGGATCACCGTTCAAAGTAAATTCATGACATGTTATCTCCACACTTACGTTAGACCCATAAATCGATTCAACATTTTTACAAGTGTTTATAATTTGTAATCCTAAAGGGGCATTGTATGCTTTATACGATATTTGTTTGTAAAATTCTGATGAAAATATATTAAGATAAGATGCTATGCCTTTAAAAGTTGTAGCTAAAAAAGCAATTGCACCTTTATTGGGAATATTAACCCACGATTCACTAAAACTCGAATATCCTGTTAGATGGAGATCTCCAACATAACAAGAGTTTGCAAGGATAAAAGGATATTTGTTGGGATTATTGTAATTATCCGGGAAATCGATATTTTGGTCGAAACCATAAGAGGAGCCATGTCCAAAAAAAGTCATTATACTTGTTCCTGAATTTATAAGATCTGTTACAGAATCGGATTGCGTAATTTGTATCGGTGCTGAACTGTTTTTCAAAAAAGTTGTTACCGAAGCCCCAAAGAGAGTATCTTCTATTGTAGATTTATATTCATTAAGATAGTTTTCAAACGTATTTTGTTCTCCAGAATTTGTTCCTCCGCCAAAATGTATAATTCTTTTCATCCACTCTTCGGCAGGATTTGACTCATAAGCAATTATCTTATCTAAATAATGAAGTACTCCTTCATTGTTACGTACGCTTAATCTCCCAGTCCCTAAAACAGGATTATAAATATTTCCGTCTATTCCCGCGGTTATAAAATTGTCCGATGATGGATTTCCAGCAGATGGGACAAGGCAATTAGCATAGTTTGTTTGATTATTTCGAACCACTATATAATTAATCGACTTTCCGATTAAGAATAAAAATCGTGGTTTGTCGGCATAGTCATAAAATCGCCTTGAAATATTTCGGATTGCCGCTGGATGTTTGTTAATCCCGTAGCCGTACTGGTCATAAAGATGTTCAACATCCATTAATAAAACGTTAAAAGTAGTATTTCGATATAACGCATATTGCTCTGCTCCACTCCATAGATTTTTGTGCGTAACTATCAGGTAATCGGCATTTTGATGTTCACCAAAATAATCTGTAAACTTATTATTTGAACTAATCTTTGTTATTCTGTCAACCGATTTATACCCAGATTGATTACAAATTAGCATTTCCCTCTGAGTATCTGTGTGGTTTATGAGTGCTTTAAGTGTTCCAGAGGCATTGTTTGCTAATATTCGCTCGTGGTTTGTCAAATCGTACAAATAGGTAGTTGTTCCGACATTAAAATTTTGTATTTCGATGTAATCTTTCGTTGTTGCAGAATTTATTGGCATAGTAAATTCAAAATAATCAGTATTTTCAAAATTCCATTTGTGAGGATATTTAATATCAATGTATGATACTACATTTCTGTCATTAACATCTGGCTGCGTTAAATCGTTTGATGTAAATTTAAACGACACAGATGAACTAAGTTGATTTGCTGGTATATTAAGAGTTTTACGGAGAAATTGATATCCTGTATAAGTTTCATCAATTCTTGTTTGCCCGAGAAACTCAACTTTTAAATGATGTGGAACAGATGAAGATGGCTGAGTTGCAGGTATTCCAACAGCAGCGATCTCAATTTGAGCATTTGATGATGTACTGTATATTTCGGGTAATTGAAGTGTTTTTGTAATAGCTGCTGTTTCAGTAATTATTTTATTATCAAACCATCCTTCGCCCTCGGTATATTGGCTTTGAGATGATCCCAAATGAAAAGTTGACGTGTAATTTTCGCGGATGTTTTTAATACAATAATTTTGAGCAGATGAAATATAAGTATTGTAATCTGTCTGATTCACCGAAGTCATCCGTTTGTTTGATGTCGAATAATTCCAAGTTAGAAAATATGCAGATGTATCATTATAAAAGCTATAATCATTATTAACTCGGTTTGTAGGATTGTCAAAGAAAGCCTCGTCTTGATGACCTCTGTTTCGCTGACCATAAAACTCAATATAACCAGTGGGGTCTAAAATGCCAGAACTATTTTGACCATTGATGTGTAAATATTGCTCTTCTCCGTTATGAAAAATGCTTATTCCACGAGAGTCTATTAAGCTAACAGGAATACCTGCACCTACCAATTCCGCATAAGAAACGCGATACATGCCGTCTTTGCTTACATGAATTTTAAAATACTGTTGATCGTAGTTAATCCACTCATTACCATAGCTTTGTGCATCTAAACTATTTATCATAGACAGCATGAACAAAACTGATAGTGAGATAGATTTTAAAATTATTTTCATAACATAAAATTACAAAAAATTGCGGAACAAAAGCAAGTTTAGTAAAGATAATCTTTTTTAGTTATAACTTGGTTGAACAGGTTTATTAAACAGAGCATTAGTATTAAAATTATAGCTTAACGAAAAGATATGCGAATACAAAGCGATACTTTGATTTCCAATATCAGTTAAAGCGTAATCTAATCTAAAGCCAAAGTATTTAATCCCGATACCAATATTTGGTTGCCACGAAAAATCATTTGTGCCATCAAATTCTGGTATTTGCTGAAAATTATTAACTCCAGCTCGAGCAAAAACAATGTTGCTATATCCAATTTCGATACCCATCGAAGGGTCAATACTAATAAAGTTCGTTTTTAATAAGGTATTTCTTTTACCGTCTGATGTTGTGTTAAGTCCTATTTCTGTATAGAGATTAAATTTTTCTGTGATATTAAAATTATACCCAGCCCCTAAAATAAGGCGTGGTAAAGTAAGCTCTAATCCATTTTCGGGAACTTCATTGCCGGTTGCCTCAAAAACATCACGAAGTAATTCTTGATTAAATCGCCAAGCGTTAAAAGTAGAGGTTGCATCACGCAGATTAGCTCCAAAATGCCAATTTCCAGTTTCATACATTGCAGCAATATCAAAACCAAATCCCCAAGCATCAGCAAAATCTCCAGCATTTCTTCGAATAAGTTTTACATTTCCCCCAACACTAAGTCCGTCAATAGGTAAAACACGTGCGTAGGAGAATAAAAAAGCATAATCAGCTACGGAAAATGAAGAAATGCGATCATATCGAATGTTACCATCACTATCAATTAAATCAAGAGTATTAGGAATATCATCAACACCAAACCGAATCATAGAAAGTCCTACGGCAGATTTGTCATCAATTTTGTAAGATGCTCCAATAAAATCGAATTTCGCTATTCCTGCAAAATATTCTGAGTGCATAGCTCCGATTTCCATTTGTTTTTCGAGTTTTGTTAATCCGGCAGGGTTCCAATAAATTGAATTAATATCATCTACGGACGCAACAACAGAGTTCCCCATTCCAAGAGCCCGAGCACCAACACCAATAGCAAGAAACTCGTTACTATATTTCGGAGCAACCTGAGCGAATAAAGAATTTACTGCAAATATTATAATTATTACTACTTTTGTCTTCAAATTCATAAGTTACAATTTATGATATAACAAAATAACAACATTAATTGTTAAATATTGCTAAAGTAAATAATTATTTTAATAATAAAGTGAAAATTAGACAAGTAATACCATCAGTGATAACAAGCCTAAACCTTATTTCGGGTTCAGTAGCAATTATTTTTGCTTTCAGAGGAGATATTGAGGTAGCATCTTTGTTGATAATCTTGGCTAGTGTTTTTGATTTTTTTGATGGGTTTGCTGCACGCTTATTAAAAGCAGTATCAGAATTTGGAAAGCAATTAGATTCATTAGCAGATCTTATAAGTTTTGGTTTTGCTCCAGCAGCAATATTTTACAATCTTTTTCTGATTAAAAATCACAGTGAAAGTTTTTTGGCGTTTTCAGCATTACTGCTTGTGGTTTTTGCTGCTTTAAGACTAGCTAAATTCAATATTGACTCCGAACAAAAAAACGAGTTCAAAGGATTACCAACACCTGCAATGGCTTTATTTATTATTTCGATATCATATTTTTGTTTTAATCACGACACATCACTTGCCGAATTTTTGTTGACTCCATATAGTTTTGTTATAATAAGTCTGATTTTGTCGTTGTTAATGGTTTCAAACATTAAGTTGATGTCTCTTAAAGTTAAAACTTTTAGGTTAAAAGAAATTGCTTGGCAGTTGATATTAATTTTAGCCTGTTTAGTTTTGTTAATAATTTTTAAAGTTTTAGGAATAGGGTTGATGATTATTTTATATATTGCCCTCTCATTTTTGAAACAAATTTTCACAATAAAAAAACAGTAATAAAATGAAATTTATAGCACAAATTAATGTAATGCCGCTTAAAGCTCTTTTAGATCCTCAAGGAAAAGCGGTAATGGGTAGCGTTAAAAAAACGGGTTTTGACACAATTTCAAATATCCGTATTGGAAAACATATTGATGTCGAACTTGAAGCAAAAGACAAGTCTGAAGCTGCAAATATTGTGGATGAGTTATGTAAAACCATTCTCTCAAACCCAATAATTGAGTCTTATGAATTCAATATTTTCGAAATTTAAAAAAACTATTGCACAATTATAATTTAGGTTGTATATTTGCATCCTTAAAATGGTGATAGTAGCTCAGTTGGTTAGAGCACCGGATTGTGGTTCCGGGGGTCGTGGGTTCGAACCCCATCTTTCACCCAAAAGAAAAAGCCTCGCAAAGCGAGGCTTTTTGTTTTTATTATATCGCGTCAGAAGCTTGCTTCTGTAAGTGATGTAATAAAAACAAAAAGCTGTTCGTAGAACGGCTATTTCTTTTGAGGGCTTCCCCCCGCGGCTCACAAACGAGCGTAGCGAGTTTATATCCCTCTAATGTTGTTCTTCGAGTTACTCGAAGAACAGATTAGTAATAAGCTCGAACAAATTAATGCCAAACTTATTTTATTACAATGAGTAACTTGTTAAATGGTCTAAATATGGGAATGCAAATTCAAATGCTTGCACAAACGGTTTATAAAGTAGCGATTTGTTAAATAATTCAGGGGAAATGAGTCCTGTTTTATTATTTAGTTGTAAAATCAGAAAAAACAGTCCGCCTAAAATTACCATTGTTTTTGACAATGAGAAAAAAATGCCGCCAATTTTGTTTAGCCAGTTTAGTTTAATTACTTTAATAAATCTGTCTAATATTTTAGAGAAAACTAAAACAAGAACAATTACGGCTATAAAAATCATTGCAAAAGAAATAATGGGAACGTATCCTGAGTCAATATTAGTTTTGTCTGTAAGAATAGAGTTTAATAAATCAGAAAATCTTATTGCAACAAACACTCCTGCTATCAAAGCAACCAAACTTCCAAGCTCTTTGATGAGTCCGTTTTTAAATCCTTTATAGCCAAAATAACAAATAATAATGGCGATAACAATGTCAAAAATGCTCATAAAATAAAATTTTTGCTAAAAATAGTTTTTTTTTGTTAATTTGCTGTATTATGTCAATGATAAATTCAATAGTAAGTCTTATAAATTATGGCCGGTTGGCACAAATAGATTATTTCCGAAAAAATCCGGTCGAAGTGCAAGAAGGGGTTTTGCAATATCTTATTGATTTTGCAAAAGATACCGAATTTGGAAAAGATTTTGATTTTGGCAATATACGTTCTCACCACGATTTTGCTTCTAAAGTGCCAGTTTTTGATTATGATACATTTAAACCATATATCGAAAAACTTATGAATGGTGAGCAAAATGTTACTTGGCCTACTGAGATTAAATGGTTTGCAAAATCAAGTGGAACAACTTCGGACAGAAGTAAATATATTCCTATTAGTAAAGAATCGCTCGAAGATTGCCATTATCGAAGCGGGAAAGATATTTACTTTATTTATGCTGACAAATATCCAGAAACAGGAGTTTTTACGGGCAAAACCCTTGCTATAGGTGGTAGTACAAACGTAAATACAAATAGTGAAAACTCATATTTTGGTGACCTTTCTGCTGTATTGATTAAAAACTTACCATTTTGGACATATTTTCATCGATTACCTAACGAGGAAATAGCATTAATTGAAGAGTGGGACGAAAAACTTGATAGAATTATACGCACGACAACAAATAAAAATGTTACAACTTTACTCGGCGTACCCTCTTGGCTCTTAGTGTTGCTGAATAAAATGCTCGATTTTACTGGGAAAAATAATATTTTGGAGATATGGCCAAATTTAGAGTTGTATATTCATGGTGGAGTAAGTTTTATGCCGTATAAAAGTATGTATCAAGAGTTAATCCCATCTGATATAATGACATATCTTGAAACCTATAATGCAAGTGAAGGTTTTTTTGGTATTCAGGATGAATTTGAGCAAAGGAAAAACGAACTCTTACTTATGCTCGATTATGGTATTTATTATGAATTTATCAAGCTATCAGATTATCTCGCTGGGAAAATGATTGCAATTCCATTATCTGAAGTCAAAACGGATATTAATTATGTAATGCTTATTTCGACAAATGGTGGTCTCTGGCGATATCTGATAGGTGATACTGTAATGTTTACATCTCGAAACCCATATAAATTTATTATTACGGGTAGAACACGTCATTTTATTAATGCCTTTGGCGAAGAATTAATTATTGATAACGCTCAAAAAGCTATTATTTTTGCTTGTGAAAAGACTGGAGCTAAAATTAGAGAATTTACAGCAGCTCCATTGTTCTTAGAGAAAAATCCGCAGGGAGTACACGAATGGTTATTTGAGTTTATTGTCAAGCCTGATAATATAAAGTCTTTTATGGAGCATCTTGATAAAAAACTTAGAGAAATAAATTCTGATTATGATGCAAAAAGATATAAAGACATAACTATTGGTTTCCCACGGGTTCATGTGCTTAAAGATGGAACTTTTTATCAATGGCTTAAAAACAAAGGAAAACTTGGAGGACAAAATAAGATTCCACGATTATCTGAGACTCGAGAGTACGTAGAGCAATTATTAGCAATTAATTAGTCTTCGAAAGAATACACAAACACCTAATAATTTAATAGTTTCATTGTGGACACTTATTAACAATTACTAAAATTCTTTTTAGTCTTTTACAGTAAAAAACATTTCAATCTCCCCATATCTAAGTGACATTACCTTATTCGTTAATTCCGTAACCCTAAATATATTAGAACCTAAAGTTAAATATTTACCATCTAAACTCATTTCCCAATTTGCAATAACAGTGTCATTATTTGAATATATTTTGGTTAAAACTCCAGTTTTGTCAAATTTATATGTTGCTTGAGGGATATCTGAAGTATTGTTTTGTGAATAATCAATATAGGTATTAATTTGCCACGAGTTGTTGATTAATTTACGCTGCGAAGTGTTATAAACAAAGCTATCTGTACACGAAAATACGAATGCTGAGATAAATGCTAATATGAAAATGATTTTAATTTTCATTGAACAACTCATTAAATTTTAAATATTTATTTGCTCTAACTCCCCGGGGAGTTAGAATAAGATTGCAGCATTCATTATAATAATCGTGTTGAAAAATTATTATCCAATTGTTTTGCTCAGCTTCTTTTAGAATTTCCTGTTTTTCGGTAATGCTTGTTAAAGGATACAGATCGTAAGCGGATACCCATGCAAGAGGTATTGAAGCGAGTGCTGGGATAAGATCGCCAGCAAAAAACAATGTTTTATCTTCATGTCTTATCACTGGGAGCATTAATCCGGGTGTGTGTCCATTAAAAAACCTTAAATGTATGTTAGGAGTTAAATAAAGCTCTTGTTTTACAAGTCTCAATTTATTAGTGTCAGCTAAAAATTCAAATTTATTCTTGAAATACGATGATTTTTCTCTGTAATTTGGATTCATTGCGTTGTCCCACTGAATTTGTGATATATAATAGTTTGCATTTGGGAAAACAGATATTTCATTCTTTGTTAAAGCATCAATTTTAGTTGTGCCACCACAATGGTCAAAGTGAAGATGAGTAAGTACAACATCTGTAATATCTTTCGGGTCGAAGCCTGTTTTTTTTATATTTCCCTCTAAATCTTCACTAAAATCAACAAAATATCCGTCTTGAGAACCACTATCGTTTTTTTCGCCAATCCCATTATCAATAAGGATAAGTCGTCCGCTTTCTTTTATAAGGATTGATCTACATGCAGCATTACACATATTGTTTTCGTCTGCAGGATATTTCTTCTCCCACATCGTTTTAGGAACTATCCCAAAGAATGCTCCTCCATCAATTTTAAACTTAGGTGTATCTAATAAAAACAACTCCATTTTTTGTAAAATAAATTTAATCAAAAATATAATTATTTATTCAATAGTCGGCTCAATTTTTGTAATTTTGCATAAATTTTATTAATATGACTGAAATGAATGAGATAAAAAGAGATAAGAAGGATGTAACCACCAAAATACTAATTGGTCTGGTGTCATTAATGCTTGTGGCTATTGCGGTTATGGGATATATGTTACACGATCTTTCAAAAAGGAATAAAATGGCGATAGGTAAAACGCAAGATGTTACAAAAGAAAAAGATAATCTTAAACAAGAGCTTAGTCTTATGTATGACGATTATAGTCTTCTTGAAACATCGAACGACAGTCTTAATTCTGAAATAGAAATGGAGAAAGAGCGTATAATGTCATTAATCGAAGAACTTGAAAATGTGAAGAACTATAGTTATAATGTTCAGCAAAAATATGAAAAGGAGTTAGCTTCTTTGCGTACAATCATGCGACATTATGTTTATCAAATTGATAGTCTCGATCAAATGAATAAGATATTAATAGCCGAAAACATTATGGTTAAACAAGACCATAGTAGGATAAAAACTGAAATGGATGAGGTTGTAGAAAAAAACACTGAACTTGAAACAACAATTGAGGTTGCAAGTGTTATAAAAACATCAAACATTCAAATCGGATTTTTAAATCGTAGAGGTAAAGAAACCGAGAAATCAACTAGAATAGAAAAGGTTAAAGTTTCTTTTAATTTTGTTGGTAATGATCTTGCGGAGGCAGGGCCCAGACGTGTGTATCTTAGGATTATTCGTCCAGATGGTTATGCGATGACAAAAGGACAGACTTTTGAGTTTAGAGAAAAGCAAATAGCATACTCGGCCTATCGAGATATTATTTATAATAATAAAGATCTTGCTGTTGTAATATTTTATGATATCGAAGAAACTGTCTTGCTTGGAAAATATACAGTGGAGCTGTTTATGAGTGGAGAAAAAGTAGGACAGAGTGTTTTTAGTATCGAAAAATAGATAGGATATGCCATATAGTAGCGTAGTATTAGAAATACTGATGCATCCAATAGAAAGACATGCCGATTATGGACAGTTCATTATTCTTGGAGTCTCTGTGCTATTGCTTATTACTTATGTTATTGTAAAGATTTTTTTTTCCAAATCTTATAATCATTTATTTTTTGTTACTTTTAGTCGTGAGGGTGCTCGATCTGTTTTTAGCGACACAAGTTTAGCCGTCAAACAAGCCGATCTGTTTTTGCTTGTTGCTTCGGTGGTTAGTA
>JAQVPT010000293.1 GCA_028701945.1 Bacteroidales bacterium | reverse complement strand
AACCTGTAGTGCACGTAAAATGGAATGAAAAAATTGCCTTACTAAGTGGAGACGCAATGTCAGTAATTGCATATAAATATATATCCCAATCTAAAAACAATTTGCGTGAGGTTATAGAGGTTTTCTCAAAAACAGCATTAGAAATATGTGAGGGGCAACAATACGACATGAACTTTGAAACTACAACAAATGTTAGTGAAGAGCAATATCTTAAAATGATAAAATTAAAAACGGCCGTATTATTAGCTGCAAGTCTTAAAATTGGTGCGATATCAGCCAATACTTCACAAAAAAACATTGACAATATTTACTGCTTTGGTGAAAACCTCGGCATTGCCTTTCAATTGCAAGATGATTTATTAGACAGCTTTGGAAATGCAGAAATATTTGGAAAAAAAATTGGTGGTGATATAATTGCAAATAAAAAAACATATTTGCTTATTAAAGCTCTTGAATTGGCAAATGAAGAACAACGAAGACAACTTAACTATTGGATATCAAATAAAGATTTTGACCCAAAAGAAAAAATTGATGCTGTAAAAAATATTTATGAAGAATTAAGTGTACATAAGCATTCCGAAAATCTTATGAACAAATATTATAAAACTGCTTTTGAAAGTTTTGATAAATTAGAAGTCGAGTCTTCAAAAAAAGCTGTTTTATATAATTATGCCCTTTCCTTAAAACAACGTGATTTTTAAACGTTTGGACACTTTAGGGGTTGTCAAACAATAAACTATACATTTTGACTTGTTTTTTCGACGTTTTTCTTCGTTGCAAAATTAGCAAAGAGACGCTAGCTATTAGCTGATTTTCGCGTCTCTAAAAACACTAAAACATCTTCGTCAATTATGTATCCTTTATTATTAAAAAAAACCTTAGGGATTTCTTCTAAAAATTATAAACTTGTATGATTATATAATTTTATGTTAAAATTACAATAATATGTGCTTTGTTGTTTTGTTTTGTTAATAAAGTTTATAATTTTGTTTCAATAATTTTAGTTTTATCATAATGAGTCAGACTATAGGTGAAATTGTACAGGTAATTGGTCCTGTTATCGACGTGAGTTTTGAAAAGTCAGGAACAGATATTCCTCAAATTTTTAATGCACTTGAAATTAAAAGACAAGACGGTAGCACTCTTGTAGTTGAGTGTCAACAGCATATTGGAGAACACACTGTTCGAGCAATAGCAATGGACTCAACTGACGGGCTATCCCGCGGCATGAAAGTTTATGACACGAAAATTCCAATTAAAATGCCCATTGGCGATCAAGTTAAAGGTCGTCTAATGAACGTTGTTGGTAACACAATAGACGGAATGCCTCAATTATCAAAAGAAGATGGTTATCCAATACATCAACAACCCCCAAAATTTGAAGACCTTAGCACAGACGTTGAGGTTCTTTATACTGGAATCAAAGTAATTGATCTTATTGAGCCATACTCAAAAGGTGGTAAAATTGGTTTGTTTGGTGGTGCTGGTGTTGGAAAAACAGTTTTAATACAAGAGCTTATAAACAATATTGCTATTGGTTATGACGGATTATCTGTTTTTGCTGGTGTTGGGGAACGAACTCGTGAAGGAAATGACCTTTTGCGTGAAATGATTGAAGCCGATATTGTAAAATACGGAGACGAATTTAAAGAAAGTATGGGAAAAGGTTCATGGGATTTAGATAAAGTAGATCTCAAAGAACTTGAAAGCTCAAAACTTGCAATGGTTTTTGGACAAATGAATGAACCTCCAGGAGCTCGTGCTCGTGTTGCACTATCAGGATTGACAATTGCTGAAAGTTTCCGTGACGGTGTTAGTAAAACTAGTGGTCGTGATATTCTTTTCTTTGTTGATAATATTTTCCGTTTTACACAAGCTGGTTCCGAAGTTTCAGCACTTCTTGGACGTATGCCTTCGGCAGTAGGTTATCAACCGACATTGGCAACGGAAATGGGCGAAATGCAAGAAAGGATTACATCTACAAAAACAGGCTCAATCACCTCAGTACAAGCGGTTTATGTTCCTGCTGATGACCTTACCGATCCTGCTCCAGCTACAACTTTCTCGCACTTAGACGCTACAACAGTATTAAGTCGTAAAATTGCTGGACTTGGAATTTATCCTGCAGTTGACCCCTTAGATTCTTCTTCAAGAATATTATCTGCTGAAGTTGTTGGAGATGAACATTATAACACAGCACAAAAAGTTATTAATATTTTACAAAGATACACAGAACTCCAAGATATTATTGCTATTTTAGGGATGGACGAGCTTTCTGATGAAGATAAATTAGTTGTGCATCGTGCAAGAAGAGTACAGCGTTTCTTGTCTCAACCTTTCCATGTTGCCGAAGCATTTACTGGATTAAAAGGAGTTGTTGTTAAAATTGAAGATACAATAAAAGGATTTAATATGATTATGGACGGTGAAGTAGATCATCTGCCAGAATCTGCGTTTAACCTCGTTGGCACAATAGAGCAAGCTATCGAAAAAGGTGAAAAAATCCTTGCTGAATCAAAATAATTATGAGAGTAGAAATAATAACACCAGAAAAAAGCCTGTTTGCCGGAGAAACGACTATGGTACGAGTACCCGGTACCCAAGGTTCTTTTCAAATACTTAACAATCACGCCCCGATTGTCTCAACACTCGAAAAAGGTATCATTACCGTTCGTAAACCAGACAATCAGGAGCTTACATTTGAAATTAATAGCGGATTAGTTGAGTGTAAAAAAAACAAGATTATTATACTCGTTGAATAAATCTCCTTCATTTTTAAACCTTTTAAAGACTTTTCGGTCTAAGTAACTTAATCATATCTTCAGAAGTTAATGAAACAATTATTTATTTTAAGTTTAGCGATATTATCTTTTAGCTTTAGTTTTTCTCAAAACCCTCATGGAACAAAGCCTAGTAATAACAATGTAGCTGATGGTATTATCTCGGGATACGTTATTGAAAAAGAAAATGAAACGCCCATTGAATTTGCGAATATTGTAATATATAGCAAAAGAGATTCAAGCATAGTAAGCGGCGGCATCACAAATAAAAATGGCTATTTCAAAATTGATAAAATCAAATACGGAAAATTTTATGTTGAAATAAATTTTATCGGCTATGGAAAACATATTATTCCTGAAATACTCATCAAACCCGATAATAAAGAATTAAACCTCGGTAAAATATACCTTGCTATTAATGCCGAAATGCTTAATGAAATTAATATAGAAGCAAACGTAAATCATGTTGATTATCGCCTGGACAGAAAAGTTATTAATGTAAATCAGGATATAATTTCGGCTGGTGCAAGTGCAGTAGAGGTTTTAGAAAACGTACCTTCGATAGAAACAGACATTGATGGTAATGTAAGTCTTAGAGGAACTGAAAGTTTTCTTGTTCTCGTTGATGGCAGACCAAGTCCAATGCAAGGTAGTGAAGCTTTACAGCAAATTCCCGCAAACACTATCGAATCAATAGAAATAATAACCAATCCGTCGGCAAAATATGAAGCAGATGGTGTTGGCGGTATTATAAATGTTGTTTTGAAAAAAGAAAAACGCAGAGGTTACAACGGACAAGTTTCTGCAAATTACGGAACTTATAATTCCTATGGAGCAGATGCTCTTTTTAATTTTAGAACAGAAAAAATAAATTTCTTTGTTGGTGGAGAATATGGAAATCGAATATTTAGAGGAGACGGATTAAGCAATAGTAAAACTTCTCTTAAAGGAGACACTAGCTTTAATTTGAATAATTTCTCTAGCAACTACAATCAACGCCAATCGGGAAGCGTTAGAACAGGACTTGACATCTATTTGAATGATAATGAAATTATTACTGTTTCTGGACGATATGGGATTAGTGGGTATGGTAGAGGTGCTGAATCTTGGGCAGAATCTTTTTATCTCGCTGGAGAGAATCAATATAATCCATACTATTATCTTTCCGAAAACTCCATGTTAGCACAAAGATCATATTTTTCTGGCGATATAAATTACATGAAAAAATTTAAAGAACCTGGACACGAACTACAAATTTATGGTAGTATTTCGGGAGATACCACTGATGAGGATAGTC
>JAQVPT010000292.1 GCA_028701945.1 Bacteroidales bacterium | reverse complement strand
GTCTTTTACATTATCAGTTCCAGAATCGCCAAAATTCCACTCCCAACTATCAACATAAGGGTTATTATTGTACAAATTCACATCAACCTCTCCACCATTTAGATAAAAAGTTTCTGCCCAAGTGTTTATACGTGGTTTAAGGTAATCGCAGCCGTTGTCGGGCATGTAGAGTTTTACGAGACCTTTGGAGCGTATATCTGGTACAGGAGAACTGCCACCCCAATAGGAAAAACTACCTCCAATATAAAGAGTATCACGAAAAACTTCAAGTGCAAAAATAGTACTATTAAAAGCACCGCCAATGCTATCCCAAGTTTCGCCATTCCATTTCGTAATATATGCACGGTATTGATCTGTATTTTCATAATAGGAACCACCACCTATGTATAAATCTCCCCTGTATATTGCTGATGCCTGCTGCCATACTGTAGCGGAGCAATATGTGCCTGTGGATTCATAATTAAAACCGTCCCAAATAACAACTGCAACACTTGGTATATCTCCATACATACTAAAACCACCACAAATATACAATAAACTATTAATACTGTCAGTTTTTAATTCCCAAACATAGTCATTGGTAAAATCTTCAATGATACTCCATTCGCTATTACCTAGATATTTTCTTACGCCATAATACCATGCTGAAGCATAAAGTTCTCCGTTAAATATTTCTAAAGCAGCTGAGAAATTACCAAAGGTATAATGATTCTCACTTAAAACAATCCAGTCGCCACCATGGTAAGCTGCTACTTTATGGGTGCTGTCATTACCAATTTTGTTAAGCCTGCCGCTAATAAATAAAGTATCATTATAAACTGCAAAATCTTCTATTTCTCCATTTATATAAGTACTGCTAAAACTTTGCCACTGATAACCGTTCCAGGCTGCAATGCGGTTGGTGTTGGGAACATTACTTGCATTTGTAAAATCGCCACCAATTAGTATTTTGTCTTTATATCTCATAATTACATTTAATCTCCCCCAATGGTCAATACCATCTTGCATAGTAAAATATGAATATCCATCCCATTTTAAAATTTGATTAGCAATTTCGTTATTAACATACTTAAAAGAACTTCCAATATACAGAATGCTGTCCCCATCATTAAACAAATCTCCTATCATTGCCACGTCACCCCCAATATGCAAGCTATCTATCAATCCCAAATCATCGCTCCAAACTTGGGAATTAGCAGTACAAACATAAGTTGTAAGTAATAATATTGTTATTATTAGTTTTTGCATGATTTCAAATTTATTTTGTGAATATTAAGTGATTACTCTCTAAGTCAGCAACATCAAGCAAATACAATGTTATAAAAGAGTATGCTTCAGATTGCTCGGGACTTAATTCAATATTTGCAGCAATAATATTATCTGTAATTTCAGTTAATTCGCCGTTTAATAACAAATAATAAATTCCATCACTCTCAGAAATTATAGCGTCAACAGTTAAAACATCACCGCTTTCTTGGGTGGTGCCGAATAAAATCCTAACAGTTTCTGCGTAAGAAAGCTCATTTATCTTGCATAGCACTGCTAGTGTTTCGCCGTTGCTTTCAACCGGCAGGTTAGTAATTGTGTCTATAAGTAATACAGGCGACACATAAACGTCCTTAATTTGCACATTTGATTGTGCTACTAGATAGCCACCAATCAAGAGGGATATAACAAATAAGCATAGTTTTGTTTTCATGGCTTTATAATTATTAGAATACTTTAATTAACAATGCTATAAATTTACTCTTAATTACAATACACTGCAAATTAATGGCACTGAAAGATATTTACATGCACCATATATAATCAGTTGAAAACTTTTTTCTAACTGTATAATGCAAATAATATAACCACATATCATAAAACTCGAAAATTGAACATCAAAAAAACAATGCTGATTATAATAAGTAGCGTTCAAAATTATTGCAAAATAACAAGTTTGTAGATTTTCTTATATGGTGTTTTTGTTATAAAAAGATTGTAATAAATACGTTTTTTATAATTGATATTTATGTTTTATTCCTATGCCAAACCTATTTTTGTAGTAAATATATGGGTATTGATAAGTCTTTTTCACTTAAATAAAAGAAGATATTTTGATTAAAATTCAATGAAAACACTATAAAACGCTAAGTAATTAATGGTGATACCTAGGGTTTTGCTTCTTTTCTTATCGAATTTTGTCCAATTTCTGCGATTTTCAACATACTCAAAACCACGTTTTTACACCAAAATGTCATTTTTTTGAAGGAATTAGAAGAAAGGAGACTCATTTTCTATAAAAACACGTCCTACTTAACAAATCATCAAAATTCTCAATCTTGTTTTTTTGTTTATGATTTAAGGTTTTTTCCACACCTCGGATTTATCAGTTTGAGTAGTTTTATAACTACTTTTTAAAATTCAAACTAAAGTTTTTATTATATGATTACTAAATGTTATACCTAAATTCATTTTTATAGCTAATTTCTGCTATCAGAAGTCTGTCAAATTTCTTGTCGCCAAAATACCGTCAATTAAACATGTAGCAAAACTCATTGAGATAGCTCTGCAAGTATTCTGGCTGTAATCCCCTGATTTAAAGATTAGTCTTAAATTTGTAGTAGAATTTTGACTTTACATTGCCGACAAAAACAAAACAAATCTTATTTCTGCTAATAAATTTGAGGCAATGTAAACGTCAGTAAAGACCACAAAACAAGGGGCTTTAGCCACATTTAAATTATAAATTCCGTTTATTGTTGTTAAATGTATGCTATAAAACAGCAAAAGCAATGGCAAAAAAAAAATCAAGCCTAAAATCGATAGTTTTACAAACTTCTTAATAAAAAAACTCCTACAATCTTCGGTTATATCAAATAATCATAGTAATTTCGCAAGATAAAATTAATATACTCTGAAAAGATGGACAAAAAATTATTTCAGGAATTTCCTCCAATATCAACTCAAGCATGGGAGGAGATCATACAAAAAGATCTTAAAGGTGCTGATTACGAAAAAAGGCTAGTTTGGAAAACCTACGAAGGCTTTTCGTTACGACCTTATTATAGAAGCGAAGATCTTAAAGATTTGGATTATTTAAAAACTAATCCGGGCGAATTCCCTTATGTTAGAGGTGTAAACATTGACAATATCTGGGAAATCAGACAAGACATTAAAGTAAAAGACATTGATTCTACAAATAAATTAGCTCATAAACTAATAAAAGGTGGTGTAACTTCATTAGGCTTCATAATAGAAAATGAAATCAATGAAAATGATTTTACTGGTTTGATGCAAGGTATTAATCCAGAAAAAATTGCAATCAACTTTATAAGCAATGCACTTACAGGAAAATATGTGTCAATGCTTGCCTCGTATTCAATAAAAAATGGATATGACACATCGAAAATAGCAGGATTTAACGATTTTGACTCTTTAGGTTATATGCTAATTAACGGAAATACATACTGTGGCAGTGAAAACTGCAAATGTGCAGAATCAATGCTTAAAGAATTTGGAAAAACTTTAAACTCTTTTAGGTTAGTAAGTGTAAATGCACGTCATTTTAAAAATGCAGGTAGCTCTTCGGTTCAAGAACTTGCTTTTGGTTTCGCAATGGGTGCCGAATATCTTCGTAAATTTATAAATGAAGGTTTTACTATTGATGAGATTGCTCCAAAACTGCAATTCAATTTTGCTGCTGGCACAAATTATTTTATTGAAATTGCCAAAATACGTGCTGCAAGATTATTATGGGCAAAAATTGTTGAAGCAAATAATCCAAAAAACCTTAAATCAGCAAAAATATTTATCAATACGGAAACTTCGTTGTGGAACAAAACAGTTTACGATCCTTATGTAAACATGCTAAGATCAACAACTGAAGCAATGTCAGCAATTCTTGGTGGTACAAACTCACTTAATGTTAATCCATTTGATTCTGTATTTGCAGACCAAACCGAATTTTCACTTAGGATTGCACGTAATACTCAAATAATCATAAAAGAAGAAGCACATTTTGATAAAGTATCAGATCCAGGAGCAGGTTCATATTACATTGAAAACATTACCAGTTCAATTGTAGAAAATGCTTGGAAACTTTTCCTCGAAATTGAAGAGAAAGGTGGAT
>JAQVPT010000042.1:10397-16444 GCA_028701945.1 Bacteroidales bacterium | reverse complement strand
CAGGTAATGATTGTTCTGCCGTGCTGAAAGCAGCATAAAAAACATTATTATCTTCTTTTATAAACCGATCAATGCTTCCACCAGCTCCCAACTCCCCATCATCGGTATGAGGCGCAAGTACAAGTATGTTTTTAGGTTTTAACATCTCCATTTTAAGTGTTTTTTAATCATTTTTCCGTATAAAATTAATTAAATTTAAATAATTAGCAATAAAAGTGTATCTACTAATTATTCTTTGCCGTGCATTATTTCCTAATTTTTGAAAGTCTGTATCTTTTTCTAGCACTTTTATTAAAATCCTTTCCCAGTCTGAAATATTTGACACAAGATATGAATTTACATTATGTTCAATGATTTCATTATTTATTGTAATGTTTTGTCCAATGCTTACAATCCCTAAACCCATATATTGTAAGAGTTTAAAGCCACTTTTCCCCATAGAACGTTTATCTGTATTTAATGGCATAAGCCCAATATCAGCTGCTTTAGTATATTCAGCAAGTTCATGGTTCGGAACACTCCCAAAAAATTTAACACGCTCGTTCAGCATGTTTTTTTTGACATAGGCCATTGTAGCCACTTTTAATGGACCATCACCAACAAAGACAAGTTTAAATTCTTCAGGCAAGTATTGCATCATATCCACTGAAAGCATTAACCCTCTGCCTGGATTTAACATGCCTTGATACATTAAAACAACATCCGTATTTTTCCATTGATATTGCTTATGAAAACTAAAGGCTTGCCACACTTTGGTTTTAGGTAAATCAGGAATGCTACGCACAACGCTTGGTTTTTTATCGCATACTGTTTTGCAAAATAATCAGCTAGCGCGTTGTTAACAGTCATAACTTGATCACATTGCTTTATTGCTTTGTGTTCATAGGCAACAGCACGGTTTACCATAAAATGTGTTAAAAAACGAATAAGCAAGCGCTTTAACTTTGGCATGTTCGATTGTCCAGGAAAAAACTGTTTTATGGTTTCGGGATATATTTCATGTGCATCATAAACAATTTTTTCAGTCAAACCTTTCTGTTTCAACAAAGTTGCGGTGCGTAGGCAAGGTAAATCATTTGCAATGCAGTAATCAAAATGATCATTATTTTGTAATAAAAGATTAAACATAAAATCATATTCTCTATGGATGAAAGTATGTTTTAATAGTTTTTGTCGCATACTTTGCGGATACACAAAATTTTGGACTTTAACTTTCTTATCTAGTGACTCAGGGCGTTTACTTGATGATGATGTCTTAGAGAATAAAATTACATCACCTATTTCTGCAACTGCATTTGCCTGACGTATAACTCTGGCATCATTTAAAATGTTACTATGTAGTAATATGAGTATTTTCATTATTATTATTCAAAATGCAAACTATACAATTTAAAATTAATATTTAAGGTCAATCAGAAATTGCAGTAATTGCCTTAAAATTCTCATAGGAGCTAAGTAAGCTATGATGTTTTTCCATCATTATTCTTGCTTTGCTACCAATCGATTGTCTTAATTCATAACTATTATACAAACTTAAAATACCTTTTTGCCATTCTGTTTTTGTTTCTGCAAATAAAATGTTTCTCTCATTTATCGCAAAAGGGGTTACGCCATAAGGAGATGCTATTGCAGGTAATCCGGCAGCCGCATAATCCAATATCTTCATAGCCATTTTACCTTTAGAAATATCGGTGTTATCAATAGCATAAATACCAATATCGGCCTGTACTAGTAAATCAAAAAAAGTTTCTTCGCTAAATATATGATGTTTAACTTCAACATTAGGAATATCAATGCTTTCACGTGATACTAATATCATTTTGATCTTCAATATTTTTGATAGCTCAAAAAATACAGGTTTTAATTTATCAACCATTTTTTTTACATTATGCGGTTGTCCTGTGTAAAAAAAAGTTAGTGTGTTAGCTGTCTTTAAGGTATAATCTTTTTTAATGTGATATTTATCTAAGTTAACCCCAATAGAAAATAATACCTTTGGCACGGGAATATTTTTGTAATGCTGTAAAATAAAATCATTTACAACTGATATTTTATGACAATATTTTACAGTTCGTTTATTTAATTCGGGATTATATAACCAAACAGAATCCCAATAATCAATAACAACATGTTGACAAAGTTTATATGCCAATCTTTCTAAGATGGGTATTTTTTGATCTGGATAAAATGGAAATAAATTTCGATGTATGAATGCAGTTTTATAATGTCTAATTTGCAAAACCTGAAATATTCTTTTTACAAATATACGCATATAGAAATATCCACTAATATATATGTTTTGGTTGACATGTTTCAAATAGTGTTTATCACTGCATAAGTCAAAAACTTTATATCTCACTCCATCTTTATCCAAAAAACTAAAGTACTCCTCAAATCTTCTTTTGTATCCATCACTACCTTTTTGTGAGTAAGGAAATAATGCTAATGAGTATTTCGGGTTTTGTTTTTCAAACAAGAAACTATTAATAATCAACAATCTAACAAATAAATGAAGAATCCATAGTATAACTCTAAAAATAAGATATCCAAACTTGCTTAAGACTTTTTTGAAAAATTTCATCATATAAATCTAACTCATACGATTTTTTACTTGCTCATTAATCCATTTGAATGTTTTTTCCATGCCTTTTCTTAATGGTGCATCAGGTTTCCAATTTAGTTTTTCATAAATTAGATTATTATCAGAATTCCTACCTCTAACACCTAGTGGTCCATCAATATTTTTAATCGTAAGGTTCTTCCCTGAAATATCAATTGCCATTTTTGCAAGATTGTTGATTGAAATCATTTCATCTGAGCCAATATTAACTGGTCCCACGAAATCACTATCCATTAATCTTTGTACAGCTTCAAGACATTCATCAATATATAAAAATGAGCGAGTTTGCTGACCATCACCCCAAACCTCAATTTCACCCCCTTCTGGAGCTTGTGCAACTTTTCTGCACATTGCAGCAGGAGCTTTTTCTTTACCACCCTGCCAGGTGCCTTCAGGTCCAAAAATATTATGAAAACGTGCAACTCGAACATTTAAATCATAATTTCGCATAAACGAAAAATACAATCGTTCAGAAAATAATTTTTCCCACCCATATTCACTATCTGGTTGTGCCGGATATGCTGATGATTCCTCACAATTAGGATTATCCGGATCTAATTGGTTAAATTCTGGATAAATACAGGCCGAAGATGAATAAAAAAGCTTTCCAACCTTATGCTTAACAGCTCTTTCAACAATATTGATATTGATTAAAGCAGAATTATGCATAACATTTGCATCATTTTCACCTGTAAAAATATAGCCAGCACCACCCATATCAGCAGCCAATTGATAGACTTCATCAAAATATTGATCTAAAGCCTTATCGCAGATTGTTTGTATCCGCAAATCACCAATAATAAAATCATCGGCATGGGTTTCATTAAATTCAGGATATTTTAAATCAACTCCTCTTACCCAAAAACCTTGTTTTTTAAGTTTTTTTACTAAATGTGAACCAATAAAACCTCCGGCTCCTAATACTAATGCTTTTTTCATAATAAATTTTTTTTAAAGTTGTTAATCTTATATTTTATTGCTGCAAAATAATATTTCAAATTTATTTCAAATTTCGTGTATCTATCAGGTGGGTTAATAGGATATTTTAATAATTCTGGGTGATTTATTTCGATAATTTTTCGGTAAATATAAGGATATTTTTTGTCTCGATAATTATTAGGAATACTTAACATCAAATCCAATATTTCTCTATTATTATAGGGAACAAAAACATCAAATAAAAAATCTGATTCCAATTGGTTTTGTGCTTGCCAGACCCCTTCGCGATGTTCCCAAAAAATAAAATCGAGCGTATTGTAACCTTTGTTTTTAATAATAGTTTCTGATTTATCTAGCCAATTTTCAAATATTAACTTCAAAAAATCAAGCTTTAAAAAACTAAAATTACCGATTTTAGCCAATTCTTCTAATGAAACTGCCTTTGGGTGTATGCCATCAGGATAATAATAATTTCTTGCAGTTTCTGAGCTTGCACCTCTGATTACAGTATAATTTTCAGGATATTTACCAATTTTTGAATAATTGTATTTCGCCCATGAATTATGTGCTAGTGGTGTATTTTCTGAGTAAAACTTTAAAAAATCTTTTGATAATTTTTTGTTCTTAATAGGATAAAAATTTAAACCTAAGTTATTTAATATTTCTTTTGGAATAAAATAATCAGATTCTTTTTTTGAATTATAGCTAATCCAAAAATAAATGTCTTTAGCAAAATCTTTTACTAAGGATAACAAAACTCTGGAGTCGTTACCGGAAGTTAGTGATAGTGAAATTGCTTGCTTGTTTTTTATGCTAATCAAACTATTTTTTAACATTGTTACAATATAATCTATTGCATCTTCTATTTCGCTCTCTTCAGTAATAATGGTATTCTTATGATTTGGAAAAAACCTGATTATTGATTTTTTATTTACATTAAGAAAATGATTGGGCACCAGATGCTCTATCCCTTCATAAAATGTATATCCAGCAGGCCATGCATATGTTGGAGACTGTAAATAATGTGCCGAATGTAAATAATACTGAAAATCTTTTTTTTGTTTTATTTCAAAAAGATATCTGAATAAAAAAATATTTGAAGACATGTAGAAGTTTTCATTATGGAATGTAAAAAATACCTGCCTAAAACCAGAGGCATCATTAAATACATATAGGTCTTGGTCTATCTTGACAATTAGAACAAATCTACCGGATAGAGGATAAATGAAATCTGAAACTGAATTAATATCCTTAATATGGTTTAAACCATCTTTAAGTATTTCTATGTTCGATTTATCGGGACAATGTGGATTAATCCAATATCCCAATAAAACTAATTCAAGATTATTTGTTGAAACTTTATTTAACGATAAACTATGTTCGGCATAAACATAATATTTTGACAATTTTATCATTTGCCAGCTCTCAAGTTGTTCTACCAGGGTTGGTGAAAATAAAAATTGCCGTCTAAATTTAATCAAATTCATAGGTTAAATAATAATTGTTTTAATTTTTAATAAAGTTTAACAATTTGTTCTGCTCTATGGTAGATAATGTCCTAAAATTCGCATTTCCTTGTAATACCTCTAAGGCGTTTATATAAACAAATTCTTTTGCGGGTAATTTTTTATAAAATATAAACTGTAGTTTATAAACTATTGAACGCAATAAAATAATATGCTTTGTAAGCCGATATAATTTGTAATACCCCAAAACATTTCTTTTATCACTACTATTTAGCAATCCGTTATTAAATAAATATCGCACACTTTTATTTAATTCAGAATAATTATCATAATATATACTGTATCCCCATAGAAGCTTACGTATAGATTGTTTGAAAACCAATTTATTTTCTGTTGATAAGTATTGATAAATTGTATTAAAGCTGCTTATAAATTGTGAAAATTTTGCTTGATCAGTAATTTGACTGCCATCCTGCATCATACGAATTAAAGCTAATGGGAAACTACTCAGCCATTTAAAATTAACATTTAAAAAAAACGCATTTAGTATTAATGGAGGATCCTGCCACGACTTTAGTGTTTCATCCCATTTGTCAGTTTTAAAAAAGGTGTTTTTGTGCCAAATAAGAGAACTTGTACTTAAGGCTCTTTTAAAACTAATATAATTATAAATATAACCTTCAGGCTCATTCTCGACACAACGATACCAAAATTTATTTGTTTTATTTTGCTGACATATTTGTTGATAAGCAGCCAACTCAATATCCCCTTTTATGAACAATTCTTTACTTATAATGTCAATGAACCAAGGAAATAATAAATCATCTGAATCAAAAAAAATGAAATAATTACCACTTGCTTTATCCGCACCAATATTCCTACAGGTAGGCGCACCTTTCGGCTCCCGATCTCGTTGAAAAATCCGTATGCGTTCTTCTTTAGCAGCATAACGTTCAAGAACCTCCCAGGTATTATCTGTAGATCCATCATCAACTACTATACACTCCCAATTTGGCTTGGTT
>JAQVPT010000042.1:0-10387 GCA_028701945.1 Bacteroidales bacterium | reverse complement strand
GGTTTGTGCCAAAATAGAATCAAGGCACTCTGCAACCAATGCTGGGCGATTATATACCGGAATTATTATGCTGATGAAATCTTTATTTTCCATATCGCTTAAAATACCACTTCAACAAAGTTAATCTTTTTATGTAAGGCATTTGATTGGCAAAATCAAAAAATGCATCCAGCTTAAATAGCATGATGGTAGTAAGGTAAAGCACAAAGCCAAGAAAACTGAGTACAAACAATTGAATGATATCCGGTAAGGCTTGAATCCATGGCATAAAACTGATTGATTTTACAATAATTGCCATACCACCTGAACATAAAAAACTTGGCCCCAAATAAGCAAAAAAATGGTTTACTTTGATTTCATACAATTTAAATAAAATTGAAAAAGTTACAGTGCTAAGTGTTATAGAGAATAAAAAATAAGCATATACCATTCCAATTAATCCATTCCAATTATAACCAGCAAAAAATACAAAGACAAGTAAAGGTGTTTTTACAAGATTTAAGTAAAGCCCTATTTGTGGTTTCCCTTTGGCATTGTAACCTGTCCCAACAAATGTCCCAATACTTTGATTTGCACCTACGAGTGCAAGTACTTGTAATAACGGGACTGTGCCTGCCCATTTCTCACCATAAATACCAATAATAAAAGGCTCTGCAACCGCAGCAATTCCAAACATGATTGGGAAACTAATAAAAGCAACCACACGAAACATGCGTAAAATAAGCATACGTCCACGCTCATTGTCATTTTGTGCTTCACTTAAGGCTGGATATAAAACGCGGCGAAACGAATTGGATATATTTTTTATGGGTAGCAGCATAATTTGATAGGCTTTGTTATACAATCCTAAGCTAGCATCGCCGGATAGTTTGCCAATCATAAAGGTGTCCACATTACGTTCAATATATCCTAGTGGCGCTTGTAGAAATACAAATATGCCAAATTTAAATAATTTTTTAAATGATGATTTTGAAAAAACAAAAACTGGTTTCCAGTCAGAGCTAATCCAAAGCGCAGCAGCTTTGCTTAAATTTTGAATAATACCACCCCAAACAAGCGACATAACACCATGTCCAAGCACAGCTAGCGGAATGGCTATCGCATACATAATTAAGTTGGTGCCTAAATCAATGATTGCCAGTTTTTTAAACTCAAATTGCTTTGTTAATATGGTGCCTTGCACACTACTTAATGCGCTGAATAAAAAATTTACTGCAAGATATTTTGTTAATAGGTTAAACTCTGGCTTATCATAAATCTGCCCGATTAAAGGTGAGCCCCAAAAAAATAAAACAAATAAAATTGAACCTGCGAAGGTGTTGAACCAAAAAACGGTTGAATAATCGTTTGTGTTGACATTTTGACTTTGTATCAAGGCTTCATTAAAACCAAATTGCTGCAAAAAACCAGCAAAGCCAATAAATACCATGACCATTGCAACCATTCCAAAATCTTCAGGTGATAATATCCTTGCTAAAATAATGCCAAGCAAGAAGCCAATGATGTGATTGCCGCCGTTTTGCAAAAAGCTCCAGATGCCACCAGAACGTATTTTATTGTTTGAGGTGTAGTTCATGCTTTATTAAACTAGCAATGTGCATTGATTGCGTTTTCAATAATTTCAAAATGCTTCATGTAATTATTCAAGACATGTTTTTTTGCATTTTCACCCATCGATTTAGCAAATTTTTTGTCTTTTAATAATTCGTCCATGCGATGGCTCATGGTATCAATATCAAATTCATCAACCAGAAAGCCGGTTTTTCCATCAATTACTGACTCTTTTATTCCACTATGTTTGGTACTTACCACAGGCAGGCTAGCTGCCGCAGCCTCTACAATGGCAACTGGGGAGCCTTCTTGATCTCCGTCCTCAGGCGTTACAGAATGTTGTATGAACATATATGCTTCTTGCATTTTTTCTTTGACCTGTGCTGGATTTAGTACTCCTAAGAAAGTTACTTTATCTTCAATTTTCAAAGCTTTGACAAGGCTTTTAGCTGCATACAAAAGTTCTTTACCCGCACCAGCAATGTTTAAATGCGCATCCGGATGATTTTCTAAAATATTTTTAAACGCCAGTATGCTTAAATGCGGTGCTTTTTTATTTGTAAAGCGACCGACCATTAATATATTTTGTTTTTTAAAATCAGGTTTATTTTTTAAAAACATTTCATTTGGTGGACATGGATTTATGATGAAGTTTTTATCATTACAACCTATACTTTTCAGATTTTGAGCTAATGTATGCGATGCTAAGAAAATTCCATGTGCTTTCTGGGTTAGTGATATGTATTGTTTTTTATAAGTTTGTAAAAGTGCTTTGTTTGAAGCATCGTAACCATGAAAAAAAACAAATAAAGGGATATCTAATTCATCAGCAATGGGTTGTAAGGCAACGCCCGTTGGACCATATTGTGCCAATATTGCATCAATTTTATTGCGTTTAAATGATTTCTTAATCGCTTCGCTCGTTAATTGTTTATAATCTTTTTTAAAAATTATTCTATAAATATATCGTTTCACCCGTTGCAAAAAATTCATAGAAAGTAATAATTTCTCTTCACAATATTGGGGTAAACTGCCTCCGTAATAAAGGGTATTGTTAAAATTCAAATTTTCATACTGTGCTCGTATGAAGGTTTCTGAATAGGCCTTTTTATTAGGTGATATAATGGCTAAATTCATATTATATAATTAAATTGAAAAATATTCATTTGGCATTCTTGCTGGTTTAGGAGGTATGTATTCCGGCATGCCAATTGCAATAATAGCAATTGGGATTATGTAATCTGGAATATCTAATTTATTTTGGAATTTTTTGTATATTTTAATGTTTTCATTTCTGGTTTTTATTAAATCTAAACCAAAATGATTCCAACTAGATCCTAAGCCTACACTATTCAGATAAAGTATTATCTGTGTTATTGCTGCAGAGGCATCTAGATACATACATTCCTCAAAATCAGACAAGGCACCATAAAGTCTACTGTCAACACCAACAAAAAACAGTAATGGGGCTGTATAACAATGTTTTTCTTTTATACCGATTAATAGCCTTTTTTCCTTTTCCTCAATGATAGGCTTCATTCTTACAGCCTGCCTGTTCCCTGAATTTGGTGCCCATTTCAAAGCTTCGTAAGATAAGTTAATAATTTCTTCAATTAATGAATTTGACAATGGTCCTTTCAATATCCGACAAGAGCGTCTGTTTTCCAAATCTGTTACAAACTGTTGTCCTTTTTTTAAATTTACTTGTGGTGGGCAACCTTTATTTACATCTATGAAATTTTGTTGCAAATTAGGGTAGGCATTAATTATTTTCTCACTCCAAATATACACTGGATTGGTTGAAGCATTATAATCCTTCCTTCTAATTATTTTTTGTATATTTTTTACTTTTAAAACTTTATTGTCAAAAGATGGTTTTTTACTGATAAGTAAATCGTTGTATACCGCCTTTTCGATTCTATGTGCCTCATGCCGCAATGCATTGTAGCTTTCTACTAACGATTTTCCTTCTAAATTTTCATATTTTTCTGCATTATACCCAATTGTTTGCTGATTTTGTCTCAGCATTATTTTTTTTATACGTTTTCTTAATTTACTAATCAATGATATCATATCATATTTTTCAGGTTGTTAAAATATTTTTCATCCCACTTAAACAATTTAACTTTAGCACTAAGCAGTTCTTTTGTAATCTTATCTATGTTCTCATAATCATTTTCATTTAAAAGTGTAATATTACTAATTTCCTGAAACCAATTAAAAGCGGAACTTAATTTATGATCAACTGTTGGCAAAACTATTGTAGGTTTTTGTAAAATTGTTGCAAAAATCAACCCATGATATCGATCTGTTATTATAATCTCAAATTGGTCAAAATACCTTAAAGTGTCAATTAGATATTTTAAACGTAGACTACAATTAATAGGTTTATTAATTGTAGTATCAAAATAATCAATCGGTTTTATTGCACTTTTATGTAGCCGCTTTCTTTTTTCTTCCGTTAAAATCGATTCATTATCATTTCTCAAGCAAAGTAATGTTCCTTTTGGATTTTCATTTCTTGTTTTCAATAAATCTTCAGCTTGTAAATAAAGTACAAAATCTGGCATTGCAAAAGTTTTACAATTCGCGAACATTTTTTTTGCAAGCTTACCACTTTCCAAATCTCTCCCAATAACAGTTAGGTTTCTGTGTTGATTATATATTAATTCTGTTCTCTTTTTCTCTGCTCTCCCTTTTTCTGTGTCACTAAAATAAATTGTTTGGGGTAATGATATTATCTTATTTTTTGGAAAGTTTTGAATTATTGAACGTCTGCCAGTTTCTGACCAAATTCCCCTGTCGCCTAAATTGCCTCCACTATGTATAAATATTAAATCATTTTTATTAATAATTTTTTTTAGTGGCTTTATCATGGTAACACATTCACTTTTGTCTATTTCTAAAATAGGCATATTTGAGTAATTGTCATTTAACCATTTATATATTGCTACAACTTGTCCATGATCTCCTATGTTAGAAAGTTTAGGAGGGGGTGTTAATGCATACAATATTTTTTGTTTATTAATGAGTTTTTCATGCTTCTTAAAAAACAGTTTTTGTTCTTTTTTTAGTTGTCTTTTTCTAAGGTACTCAGGTGCAATTTCATTAATTATTTTTATTGCAATTTGCTTGAAAATATTCATTATCCTATTTTTTTTGTGCAACAACCCAGTACGCAAGTGTTTCTTTGTCTGTAGTATACCATATCTTATCTAGAAATATTGCTAACCATTGATTCACGTAGGTTATTGGTTTGATTAAAGACATTATTATTGTTCTTTTTATTTTACCTCCCTTGATAAGTCTTATTAATTGGTAATTAATTTTAACCATTATCGTTGTCCAAAATCTTGTGGTTGGGCTAATAGTAATATTAACAAATCCTGCTTTATGCAGCATATATTTTAACCCATACTTTGTATATCTAAAATAATCTATGGGCTCCTCATGTACTTGATACATAAATGGTACCCTCATTAAAAAATTTCCGTTGCTTTTTAAAAGACGATATGCTTCGTCTAGCATTATTTCTGGTTGTGAGAGATGTTCAAGCACAGAAAATGAAACAATTGTATCTGCAACATTATTCTTTATCGGTAATGTTTTATTTAAATCTGCAATAATATCCGCTTTAAGTAAATGTTTTGTTTCTGACCAATCTACTCCAATATATTCATTGCAGAATTGTAAAAAGTATTCTTGATAAGGCTTTTCACCACAACCAAAATCATAAACTGTCCCATTAATTTTATCACTATCTTTAGTTAAAAATTTATCGCCAGTTTTATAAACGAGCCAATTATAAAACCTTTTATTTTTATGTCCTGTTGATGGGCGTTTATTTTTCATAATCCTCGCTAAAATACAATAAATTAGTTAAATTTTTCCTGTCTCAGCAAATATAATTAAAAGTAATTGTTTTTTTAATCTACAATCTTTTTACACAAAAAAAAATTGTAATGTTTAATTTAATATCTTTGGGTAGATTCAACCAGCAAATGCAACTTTTTTATTTACAAATTTATAAAATATATTTTTAGGGTTGTCATAATTTAAATTTTTTCTAGGTCTTCGATTGATTTTATATTGTATTTCGTTGATTTGCAAGTCGTTATAATGATTAAATATTGATTTTTTGGGTATGTATTGTCTGACAAGTTTATTAGTATACTCACTTAGACCTCTTTCCCAGGAAGAATAAGGATGTGCAAAAAAGAATTCTGCGAGTAATTTTTTTGATATTTTTTGATGTTCTGCGAACTCTTTACCATTGTCTGAAGTAATTGAATGCACATGTTCCTTGTATGGCAACATCATATCAATAACCATATTTGCTAATTCGCCAGCCTTTTTCCCAAAAGAATGTTCAGCAATGTCAGATTGCCACTGACAACTACCAGATATAACTAAATTAAACGACATAATAACCTCCAGTTTTTTTGCTTCCTTTTCGTATAATTAAGTTTTGTCTTAGAAGCACTCTAATTTGTTTGTCTAATGTGCTGAAAGGAATATCTAGTATCTTTGACAGTTCTGTTATATTTATTCCTTCTTTTTTTCTGATATTCTCTAACAGAATAATTTGTTTTGCATTTAATTCGCCATTTAATTCGCCATTTAATTCGCCAATTAATTCGCCAATTGTCTCTTTACGTTTAAAAATCACTGTAAAAAACTTATTAAAAACAAAAACAGGTTCCTTAACATTATACTCTACACAAAGCACTTTTATTTTATTTATTCCTGTTCCCATGTTTTCCACAAAATTACATCGTTGTAACAAATTTGTAATAATAGGATTGCGTCTTACAGCCTTTTTGCCAAAAGAATCCAATGTAAGTCCTTTTGGTAAGCCGCCAGGATTCCCAATTTCAAGTCTGTCAGAAAATATTTCAACAGTAATATGACTACCGTCTGCAAAATAGTCTCTGTGTGCAACAGCATTTACTACTGCTTCACGAATTGCTTGCAGAGGAATTTCATAAATTTCCTGTCGGCGAGCTTCTCCGGTCATTTTGTATTCAACCTTTAAAGATTGCTTAATAAACAGCAGGGCATTATCAATATTTGTAATGATATCCTCAGCAAAATCTTTTCTATTTAAAACCTTAATTCGTTCTGTTCCTTCAAAAACTGCACATGTAATTATGGACTGTTCAAGCAAGATGTCAATATTATTGCTAAAAAACAAAACACCGGCATTGAGCATTCTCTTTGTATTACCAGATTTTCTTAAAACACCAAGATTTTCAAGTATCGAAATATCATCCATGTTTTTCGTAATCCCCGACAGAATAAGGTATCCGTTTAGTTTGGAACTATTAAAATGTTTCTCAAAATCAAAGTACCTGTGAAACTGTTCCTCAAATCTTATTTTCCCTTCATGCTGTAGAAAGTCGATAATTTGTGATCTACTCATTTTCTGAGAATTTGCTCCCATTCTGAGAAAAAACCCATCGCTGCATTGATATGGTTTGTCAATTCCTTCAGGAACGTTTATTATCAGTACATTATCTATCTCAGAAAGTGAAATGTCTAATGTTGGTTGAATATTCGCTGCAAAATCTTGTATCTGTGATCTTAATTTGTTAGTAATTTCAATTCCTATTGCCTTATTTTTATCATCTACACCTAGAAATATCTGCCCCCCTGAACTATTTGCAAAAGCAACCAATTCACGAGAAATAGATTTGTCGAGGTTCTCTTTAAACTCAATAAAGTAACCCTCGCCTTTTTCTAATATAAATTCAAATTCTTCCTCTTTCATTTAAAGATTATTATCCATCTTTACATTAACACTACTTGGCAAATTTACAATTCGTTCTTCGAACCAAACAGAATTTAATAAATCATCGGTTTGACAATTACTAAACATAGGTAATTTATGCATTAGTTGCCATACAGGTCTTGTCATTACCTTGTTTGAATTCGAAAATGCTAAGAATTTGTCTCTTTCAGTTTTATCCGTTAAAACAATAACATTAAGCCAATAATTTGATCTTGCATTTTTAGGTTCATTAAAAAAGTTTATTTCTTCAAAATTCTCAAAAATGGCTTTATATTGGTTGGCTGTTTGGCGTTTGTTTTCAAGGATAAAATCAATTTTTTCCATTTGAGCACATCCAATAGCAGCATTTATATTTGGCATACGATAATTATATCCGATTTCATCATGCACAAACTCCCATTTGTGAGGAACTTTTGCTTGCGTTGTTAGATGTTTCGCTTTTGCAGCTAGTTCCAAATCATTAAATAAAAGCATTCCTCCTCCTCCGGTGGTAATGGTTTTATTTCCATTAAAACTTAAAACACCGATTTTGCCATAAGTTCCAGTATGTTTTCTTTTATAGAAACTGCCAAGTGACTCTGCAGCATCCTCTACTAATTCAATATTATATTTTGTGCAAATTTCAAGTAAATCTTCAATTAAGACAGGATGCCCAAATGTATGCATTGGAACACAGGCTTTTATTCTTCGTCCTGTATTTTTATTGTAACAAGATCCATTTTTTATTTCTGAATTCTCTTTTAGCCAAATTTTGGTTGCTTTAGGAGAAAGTCCCATTGTTTCTTTATCCACATCTAAGAAAACGGGTATTGCACCTGCATACGAGATTGCATTTGCTGTGGCAATAAAAGTTAGAGCTTGGGTAATTACTTCGTCGTTTCGCTCCACTCCAGATAAAAGCAAAGCCAAATGTAGCGCATTTGTGCCATTAACACAGCTAACTGCTCTTTTAGCACCGGTATATTCAGCTACTTTTAATTCAAATTCATCAACAAACTTACCTACACTTGAAACAAAGGTACTGTCAATACAGTTATTCAAATATTTCTTTTCATTTCCAATAAAAACAGGTGCATGTAATGGAATAAATTCATCACTGTTAGAATTATATAGTTCTCGAATTTTATTTATTATTTTTGAGTAAGTCATTTAAGCCTGCTAATACTTCTAAATATTATAAATATCTGTTTTATATTTTTTTAAATTAACACTCTCTGTAAACCATTTGATTGTTTCTTCAAGTCCTTTTTTAAGATCATAATTTGGCTTCCAGTCTGTAATTTCTTTTATAACTTTATTGTCCCCAAATAATCTAAATACTTCAGATTTTTCAGGTCTAATTCTTTGATTATCCGTAATAAACTTTACATCACTGTTCATTATTTCTTTTATCAAATTTAAGGTGTCATGTATAGAAATTTCTGAATTGGATGCAATATTAATTTCTTTACCAATAGTTTGATTACTATTCGCAATTGCAAGAAATCCATCAACCGTATCTTTAACATAATTAAAATCACGAGTTGGAGTTAAATCACCAAGTTTAATTTCTTTTTGACCGGCAGCAATTTGACTGATAATTGTTGGAATTATTGCCCTTGCAGATTGTCTTGGACCGTAAGTATTAAAAGGTCTTACTATTGTAACGGGCAACTCAAAAGCATTATAAAAGCTCATAGCCATTGCGTCTGCACCAATTTTTGAAGCAGAATATGGTGATTGAGGCTGTTTCGGATGTTTTTCGTCAATGGGTACATATTTGGCTGTACCATAAACCTCTGATGTTGAGGTATGGATAACACGAATATTCCCATGTTCTTTTGCAGCCTGACAAATATTTAATGTACCTTTAATGTTGGTGTCAACATAACTTTCAGGAGCGACGTAGGAATAAGGAATGGCGATTAAAGCAGCTAAGTGATAAACAATATCAACATCTTTCAATATATGTTTAACAAAGTGAGCATCTCTAACATCTCCTGTTACAATTTCTAAATTAGGATGAGCAGGGATATCCTCTAACCAACCCCAATTATTAAAAGAATTGTATTGGGTCAAAGCTTTCACATAATAGCCTTTTTCAAGTAGGAGTTCTGTAAGATGTGAGCCAATAAAACCATCAGCTCCTGTTGCTAATATAGTTTTATTTGTTTTGCTACTTTTCATTTTAGTTTTTATTTTTCTGTTATTTTTAACAAAACTACAAAATTTTCATATTTTATCATATAATAAGTGCAATCAGTAAATTGTAAAGCAATAAGAATTGATTTTTCTTGCTTAAAACAAATGTTCAACCTTTGTTTTCGACCCAAGAAATGAGATGAAACATTTAACAATACAACAAAGGTATGCATTAAAAGCATAATTGGAATACGGAAACACTAAAAGTTAAGTATTGGAATGATTAAACGTTGACAAAAGCACCGTAAATCATGCAATAAATCCCTGTTACTATTCATTAAAACATACTACTAATATGTATAAAAAGTATATCATTAATAAGGGCTTTAGTCAACGAGCCAAATCAAGAGAATTATAGTTAAGTAGAGTATCAGTAGGCAAGTATTTAGAAGAGATAAATACTACAGGTATCTAGACTATAAGCCAAAGGCAAGGTTGAATCAGCTTACCACAACAATAAATAAATTTTGCCGCTTTAGTTTTTTATGTGTAATAAACACATGCAATACAAACTCTATTAAGTTCAGAAACATGTTTATTGATATTGTCCCTTTCCAGAATCGAAATTCTGTAAATTTGTTGATATTCGTTGAGATTAAGAAAATATCTCAATTGATGAACTGACAAGAAGTTTGATGAAATATCACAAAAGTTAAAAACTAGTGAAACATTTATGTTTTTTTACTCCACAAATTGATATAAATAATTTAGATTTGTGCTGAATCTCTAAGCTATAACAGAATGAGCGAAGCAATAAAACACGAGTGTGGGATTGTAGTTTTACGACTACTTAAGCCATTAGGATATTATCAAAAAAAATACGGTACTTGGAGATATGGTTTAGATAAACTTTATCTCTTGATG
>JAQVPT010000041.1 GCA_028701945.1 Bacteroidales bacterium | reverse complement strand
ATCTTTACTGACAAAACCGTTGTTATTTTGAGTATAAAAACCTGTTATTCCGCACATTTATTTTCAAATCCAATTATTACAAAATAAACTAATATATTCACCTAAAACAAGACTAAATACAAATATTATATTAGATTTTTTGGTTGCATTATTTTATCAAAGTCCTTTTCCGAAATAAAACCACATTTTAGGGCAGCTTGTCTTAGGCTTAATCCATCATTAAAGGCGGTTTTCGCAATAATTGCAGCTCTTTCGTATCCTAAAGTTTCGTTTAATGCAGTAACGTTCATCAAAGAATTTTCAAGATAGAACTCTATTTTACTTATATTTAAACTCAGACCTTTAACACAATTTTCGGTAAATGAAACTAAAGCCTGTGACAATAACTTGGAGGATTCTATAAAATTCTTAATAATTAAAGGTTTATATACATTTAGCTCAAATTGCCCATTCATTGCACCAATAGTTATTGCAATATCGTTTCCAAAAACTTGAGCACAAACCATTGTTAAAGCTTCAATTTGGGTAGGATTTATCTTGCCAGGCATTATTGATGATCCTGGTTCATTTGCCGGTAAGCTCAGTTCTGACAACCCACAACGGGGTCCAGAACCCATAAGTCTGAAATCGTTAGCTATTTTATTTAAACTTACCGATAGTAATTTTAATGCAGAGTGTGCTTCGACAAAAGCATCGTTAGAAGCCAAGGCTTCAAACTTATTATCGGCAGGAACAAAGTTCTTTTTTGTAAATGTGTTCAAATAATCACAAACGGCTTTATCAAACCATTTAGGGGCGTTAAGGCCAGTACCAACAGCAGTTCCTCCAATTGCTAGTTCTGATAAATGGGGTATAGCGTTTTTAATCGAATTCAAAGCATGTTCAAGCTGGGAAACATAACCAGAAAATTCTTGTCCAAAACTTATTGGTGTTGCATCCATCATGTGAGTACGTCCCACTTTTATAATATTTTTAAACTCGTCTGATTTTAATTTTAGATTATCCTTTAAATTCTCTACAGCAGGAATAAGCTCATCCGTCAAGAGTATAATCGAAGCAATACTCATTGCAGTTGGAAAAGTATCATTAGATGACTGGCTTTTATTTACATCATCGTTTGGGTGTAAAGTTTTAATCTTATCATCAAGTTTTCCGCCATTTATAACATGTCCGTAGTTTGCGATAACCTCGTTAAGATTCATATTTGTTTGTGTTCCCGAACCTGTTTGCCACACAACTAAAGGAAACTGATCGTTGAGTTTTCCCCCGATTATCAAATCACAAACACGGGCAATAAGTTCCACTTTTTGGCTACTTAGTTTTCCTTTATCCATATTTGCAAAGGCACAGGCTTTTTTCAAGTATGCATACGCTTTGATTAATTCAATTGGCATTTTATCACCTATCTTAAAATTTTGAAAGGATCTTTGAGTTTGAGCTCCCCAATATTTATCGATTGGCACTTTAACAATGCCCATAGTATCATGTTCTTCTCTATATTTCATAATCTTATTTATTTAAAAAAGCGAGTATCTCACTAACGGTATCGTTTGGATTATCATAATGTAACCAGTGTCCTGCATTTGAGATTTCTTGTATATGTGCATTTGAAAAAATAAAATCAATAAACTTTTCATCTGTATTGGTCAGATAAATTGAATCTGATGCTTTTAGAAATAATGTTTCTGTAGTAATCTTTTTATCAATAAAATCATCTGGATTTAGCCCATCTAAGATATTGTTGATATTATTAAATAATGCTAGAACATTAATTTTCCAAAAGAATTGCCCGTCTTTTTTATCGACATTTTTCAATATTACATTTTTAACAGTCTCGCCATACTCAATAAGTACTTTACTTAAGCTTCGATAATCTTTATATGCAGATAAATCAAGTTTTTTCATTATCGACATCAAGTTGAGATGAAAATTCCCATTGGGGTCGTTTTGCAATAATGCTTTATATGATCGAGGCGAAATATCGGCAATCACAAGTTTGCGAATATATTCTGGATATTTGGCAGCAAAAAACATTGCAAGTTTACCACCCATTGAATGGCCTATGATATTGATATTATTAATTTTTTTATCATCCAAATAATTCTTTACATCCTCTACCATAGCCTGATATGTATGAATATCATTTTTAAACGACTCACCGTGATTACGAAGATCAGGCAAGTGGATCGTAAACCTATCTGACAATAAATTTGCGACTCTTAACCAAGAATCGGAACTTCCATATAGCCCATGCAAGATAAGTAGGGTTCTATCAGAATCACCAATTATTTTAGAATGTAAAATCATTAAACCGATATTTTAGTAAGTCGTATAGAACTGCTCTAAGAAACGCAGATCGTTTTCAAAAAATAGGCGTAAATCTTTTATTCCGTATTTAAGCATTGCTATTCGTTCTATTCCCATACCAAAAGCAAAACCCGAATATATATTTGGGTCAATGCCAGCAGCTTCAAAAACATTTGGATCCACCATGCCACAACCTAAAATCTCAAGCCAGCCAGTTTCTTTACAAACATTACAACCTTTACCTCCACAAAGCGTACAGCTGACGTCAACTTCGGCTGACGGCTCAGTAAACGGGAAGTACGAGGGTCTAAGACGAATTTTAGTTTTTTCGCCGAACATTTCTTTAGCAAAATAATCAAGAGTTTGTTTTAAGTCAGCAAAGCTTACATTTTTATCAACATAAAGTCCTTCGATTTGATGAAACAAACAATGAGCACGAGCCGAGATAGCTTCGTTTCTATAAACACGCCCCGGAGCAAGACTTCGGATAGGCGGTTTTAATTCGGACATTTCGTGAGCTTGCACAGAGGATGTATGAGTGCGTAATAAAACATTCATATCGGACGAAATGAAGAAAGTGTCTTGCATATCGCGAGCAGGGTGATTATCTGGAAAATTCAGTTTACTAAAATTGTGATCATCATCTTCAATTTCATTACCGTCTCCAACAACAAAACCCAAACGTGTAAATATTGAAATAATCTCGTTCCGCACAATTGATAATGGATGACGTGAGCCTAAATTAAAAGGATCGCCAGGACGACTAAGGTCAATTTCAATTTTAGAATTATCGCTAACAGTAAGCGAATTTTTAAGCTCATTAAGCTTATCGGTTGTGAATTGCTTGAGTTTGTTTATCTGAACGCCTACAATTTTCTTGTTTTCAGAATCTAGATTTCTAAAATCGTTAAACAATTCAGTTATTAGCCCTTTTTTGGATAAAAACTTTAAACGAAACTCCTCAATTTCAGCAATGTTTGCTGGTGAAAACTCTTCAATAATTTTTTGTAATTCTTTAATTCTTTGAATCATTTCTAACAAAATTTTTGATTACAAAGTTAAAAAAAATACGGTAATCGACAATTAAGAAAACTAAAAAGTATGATTAAAAGATTGTCAAACAATAGACAAATCAAAAAAGAGGCTTTCGCCTCCTTTATTATCTCATATCTATTACTTCGGCATTAGGAAAAAGAGCCTTACCAAATTTTATTTCTGAATCTGGTATAGCTGGATTTTCAAGAAACTTATAAATTTCAATTAAGTAACTAACTCCGTCTTTTCCGACATAACGAGCTGAGTATATTTGTTTTTTAGTTTTATCAATTTTAACTGTAATTTTTGAATATTTTTTATTGTCAATTGTTTTTGGTATTAAATCAATTTCTACTAGTGGGCGATTTTTTTCAAACTTATCTGCAACATATCTCACTTTAAAGTTTGCTTTATAATCTTTAAGCAAAGTCTGTGGATTCATCATTGATTCTTTGTTATCGGCGTTATCAGTAATATTTACTTCGTCTGCATCTTTTAGGTAAGTCCAATTCGTAGTAGCATCTGAAAAAACTATTTGCCCCATAATATCAAGTTTATAAAAACCAGGTTTATAAGCGGCACTACCTTTATATTCATCTCTTTTGCCATCCTGGAGATTTTCAATATACATGTTAAAATCGATTTTCAGACTTGCGTATCTTTCAGTTTTTGCTGATACCTCGTCTAATAAAGCCGTTGCGGCTGCGTCAGTTTGTGAAAACCCAACAAGTGTTAGAGAAATCAGGCCGAATAATGCAATAATTTTTTTCATTTTCTTTATTATTTATTTCTATTTATTTTGGATTAGGCTATTCAAATATTGTTCCAAAGAATATTCATCTGGATATAATACTTGTCTCGCCTTACTTCCCTCATATTGTCCGACTACTCCAGCTGCTTCTAATTGGTCAATAATTCGTCCAGCTCTATTATATCCGATACTCATTTTTCGTTGTATCAATGATGTTGAACCTTGCTGGTGTCGTACAACTAATCGGGCAGCCTCTTCGAATAATTCATCTTTCTCGTTAGCATTTAATCCTGCCCCTCCACTAGCACTTTCGGCGACTTCGGGTTCAGGTAAAACATACGGTTCTGGATAGCCTTGTTGTGCACTAATATGGTCAACTAACAATTCAATTTCGGGTGTATCAATAAATGCACATTGTACTCTACTAATTTTTCCTGTTTCAGAAATTAGCATATCACCTCTACCAATTAATTGATTTGCTCCAGACGTATCAAGAATAGTTTTTGAATCGTGTCCGTTTGTAACTTTAAAGGCAATTCGAGTAGGGAAGTTAGCCTTAATTACTCCAGTAATGACATCTGTCGAAGGACGCTGTGTGGCAACAATAAGATGTATGCCAATTGCACGAGCTTTTGCTGCAAGACGGCTAATAGGTACTTCTACCTGCTTACCTTCCTGAACAATAATATCAGCAAATTCATCAATAACAACGACTATATAAGGCATATATTTATGCCCCTTATTAGGATTTAACTTACGAGAAACAAACTTTTTGTTATACTCAACAATATTACGAACGCGAGCTTTTGTCAATAGCCTATAACGATCATCCATTTCGATGCACAATGAATTCATAGCTGGAACCACTTTTGAGACATCAGTAATAATGCACGATTCCTCGTCAGGTAGTTTTGCGAGATAGTGTTTTTCTATTTGGTTATATATTGATAATTCTACCATTTTGGGATCCACTAATACGAACTTTAAATGGGCAGGATGCTTTTTATAGAGCAAAGATGCAATAATTGCATTTACTCCTACTGACTTTCCTTGTCCTGTTGCACCAGCGACCAATAAATGTGGTGTTTTTGCTAAATTAAAAACATAAGTTTCGTTAGAAATAGTTTTTCCCAAAGCTACAGGTAATTCATAAGACGATTCTTGAAATTTTGCAGATTTTAAAACAGATCGCATCGAAACAATTTCAGGTTTTGAGTTAGGAACCTCGATACCGATAGTTCCTTTTCCAGGAATTGGAGCAATAATACGTATCCCGAGAGCTGCAAGACTAAGAGCAATATCATCTTCAAGATTTTTAATTTTTGCAATTCGCACTCCCGGTGCTGGCACAATTTCATATAAAGTTACAGTAGGACCAATTGTAGCAGAAATTCTTGATATCTCAATTTTATAATCTCTCAAAGTCCTAATAATCTTATCTTTATTATCATTAAGTTCATCACGTGTAACATCTGCTCTTCTACTCGGGTAATCTTGCAAAATTTCTATGCTAGGGAATTTATAAAACTCAAGATCTTTTGTTGGGTCAAATTCCTGCATCATATCTGAATCTATTTCTTCTTCAGTCAACTCTTCTTCATCGGGTGTTTCGTTTACATCAAGGTCGAGACCATCTTCAGTATCTTCTTTATTCTCTTTTCCAGTATAATTATTGGTGTCAGTTTCAGAATTTTGTTCTTTTAAATCTTCATTTTGTTCCTGTTCGTCAATTTCATCAAAAATGACAAATACGGGTTCTTCCTCAGCAATTTCTTTGTCAATAGGCTGATTATCATCATCTATTTCAGATAAAATCGGTTTATCAAAACCGTCATCAGAGCCCTCCTCCAGATGTTCTTTCTTTACACTTCGCAAGTTCTGCAGTTTTGATTTGATCCAATTCAAAGAATTTTTAAAACTATACAAGACAATTACAAAGAGACTAAGTAAAACAACAGCATAGGAGCCAGGAATACCAATAAGTCCAGACAACCAATTAAAAATAAAATATCCATGTGCTCCGCCAACCATAAAAAAGGTGTCGGAAAATATTGATGCAATAGCCACACTGCTCCAAATTGTAAATATTAAGCCAATAAACAAAAACCTCCAAGGTTTCGTTAATTTGACGTTAAGCAAATTAAATCCAAATACAGCAAAAATTGCAACAAAAGAAAACGAAGCAACTCCAAACCAATCATGAACAAATTTATTTGATAAAAGAGCTCCAATCTTACCTATCCAATTCTCGACCTGATACGAATTTTTGCCCAATAGTTTGGTGAATTCGACATCAAGGATACTTTGATCTGATTTCCAAGTAAAGAAATATGAAGTAAACGACAAACACAAAACAATTGCAAATGCCAATAAAAACACTCCAAGACTTACCTTAAAACGTTCGTCGCGAAAAAACACAATGATTGATTTTAAAGAGAATCCTCCTGTTTTCTTATTAGCACTAGTTTTTGTATTTCGTTTTTTCATACTAAAGTGTAAAAATAGAAAAAATCCTCAAATTTGAGGATTTTTCATTAATATATTTTATCCAAAATTTATCCACCTAACATTCCGCCCAATTCTTCGGCAGTTTTAATATCATAATCATCAGGAATTAAGAACATACCTTTATTAACTTTTCCTTTTTTAACTTCTCTAACAGTCATAACCATTATCATATCTCCCTGCACAATTGAATACTCCATTAAAACACCTTCAATGCCTTTAAAGCCAGTATTATCATTCATTCCTTTAGGAACACCGATAGCATCAGTATAAAACACTTCAATGGTATTTTCACCAGAAGTTACTTCAGCTTTTTTGCAAGTATAACCAGCAATTTCTTTAGTTTCGTCAAGAAATTTAATTATAGGATCTTCAATTTCGGCTTCTGCCATTTTTTCATCAATTTCTTCTTTTGATTGTTTAACAGCAATCTTCATTCCCATAGCATCCAATAAAACAATCGCTGAGCCGCTACCCATATCAGAGATTTGAGCCATTGAATAAAATGCCGAGACTTGTTCGTTACGAACCTTATCGCCTAGTACACTAACAATAATTTCAGTAGGCATTTGTGCCATTGTTGCGGCATCAATTTCTTCACCTTCATAAGTAATATCATAGGTAATTATACCTTTAAAAGGTTTTACTTTCTTTTGTGAGTAAGCTGCAACAGATATTGTCGCAATCATCAAGACTAATACTAATTTGACACTGATTTTCATAATTTAATAATTTTTGTTTATAATGTTTGGTAATATTACAATTTACATACCACAAATATAAATAAATATTTTTATTCAACTCATTAAAAAGATAAATTAACAAAATTATAACAATAAATTCTCCTGCTAAATAACATTTTTAAAAAAAATTATGAAAATTAATTTAGATTTGCAAAAAAGATATAATATGGTGGAGAAAAAATTATCAGTTGTTGCATTCGGAGGTAATGCAATATTGAGAGCTGGACAGGAAGGAACTATTGAAGAACAAAAAGAAAATGTATATAGAGCTGTTAAAACTCTTTTTGATTTAATAAAAAGCAGCTCTAATCTTGTTATTATACATGGTAATGGTCCTCAAGTTGGTAATATTTTATTACAAAATAATGCAGGTGCCAAAATGTTTGGTATTCCTGAAATGCCCTTAGATGTTTGCGGTGCATACTCGCAAGGCTTTATCGGATATTTAATTGAGCAGCAACTTAGAAATATTTTACCAACTAAAGATTTAGAAAAAGGCGTTGTAAATCTCATAACTCAAGTTTTGGTTGATAAAAATGACCCTGCTTTTAAAAACCCAACAAAACCCATAGGTCCATATTATACGAAAGAAGAGGCCGCAAAACTTTCTGCTGACACTAATTCGCTATTTAAAGAAGATCCCGATGGAATTGGTTGGCGTAAAATTGTTCCATCTCCTTTACCAAAACAAATTGGAAATAGCAAAGTAATCGCAAAGTTGGCTAGAGAAGGGCATATAGTAATAGCCGCTGGTGGTGGTGGGATACCTGTATATTATGATGAACAAAAAAACTTACTTGGTATAGATGCAGTAATTGATAAAGACCATACATCAGCACTGCTTGCTTCTCAAGCAAATGCCGATGAGTTCTATATTTTTACTGACCTCAAAAGAATTATTATAGAAACTGAAGATTCGGAAGAGAAAATTTTAGATACTATACCAATTGCCGAAGCTAAAAAGTACCTAAAACAAGGAATCTTTAGTGCAGGAGGGATGGCTCCAAAAATCAAAGGAGCTATCAGCTTTATCGAAAATGGCGGAACCGAATGCACATTTTTGCATTTCCCAGATAGTCCAAAAGACCCAATATATCAAACTCGAATTGTACGTTAATAATATAAATAATAACTAAAATTAAATAAATCATGGCTTTTAACCTAAGAAACAGAAATTTTCTAAAACTTTTAGATTTTTCCCCTAAAGAAATTCAGTATTTATTAGACTTATCGCTTGACCTTAAAAAAGCAAAATATGCAGGTACGGAGCAGCAAAGATTAAAAGGTAAAAATATAGTTTTACTATTTGCAAAAGATTCTACTCGTACTCGTTGTGCTTTTGAAGTAGCGGCATTAGATCAAGGTGCCCATGTAACTTTCTTAGGCCCAAGCGGTTCGCAAATGGGTAAAAAAGAATCTATGAAAGATACTGCCCGAGTTTTAGGGCGTATGTATGATGGTGTCGAATATCGTGGTTTTGGGCAAGAAATCGTTGAAGAGTTAGGAGCTCATGCAGGAGTTCCTGTTTGGAACGGCTTAACAACCGAATATCATCCAACACAAATTTTAGCAGATTTTATGACTATGCTTGAGCATTCTGACAAACCCCTAAATCAAGTAGCTTTTGCATATTTAGGCGATGCACAAAACAATATGGGTAATAGTCTAATGGTAGGTGCTGCAAAAATGGGTATGGATTTTAGAGCTGTTGCTCCAAAAAAATTCCATCCAAATAAAGAACTTGTCGCTCAATGCAATGAAATAGCTAAAGAAACTGGAGCAAAAATAACTATCACCGAAAATGTTGAAGATGGCGTTAAAAATTGCGACTTTTTATACACAGACGTATGGGTTTCGATGGGCGATCCAGCAGAGAAATGGGAGGAAGCAGTGAAAATTATGGGACCATACCAAGTAAATATGGATATGATTAAGAAAACTAAAAACCCAAATGTTAAATTTATGCACTGTCTGCCTGCTTTTCATAATGACGAAACGGAAATTGGTAAAGACATGGCTACAAAATTAGGAAAAAAATATCCTGTTGTTGCTAAAGGTGAAATGGAAGTTACCGAAGAGGTATTTGAATCTCCACATTCAATTGTTTTTGATGAGGCAGAAAACAGATTACACTCCATCAAAGCAGTTATGGTTGCTACTTTAGGATCGTAATAAACTTTAATGTAAAGCAATATATTAAGACTGTCAGTTTTTATGGCAGTCTTTTTTTATTGTTTAAAAAATCATAGCAAGAAAATAGACTAATTATTGTCTGAGAAAAATAATTTTTAATTTTGATTGAAAACACTTATATTTACAATAAGATTTAAAAAACCAATGGAAAAGGTTCTACAAATAGCGACTAAAATATTTGAATCAAAATGGAGCAAATGGTTAATTCTGATACTCTACGCTGGTTTGCTTGCGTGGCTTAAATGGACACATGTTTACGAAAGAGACGAATCCCAAATATTACTAATTGTAAATAACAACAGGAACTTCTTCGACCTCATCGGAACGCTTGGATATGAAGGCTCAACTGGCTTATGGCACATTTTGCTTTGGTTGTTTTCATGGATAATTCCAATTGAACCAGCAAGTGTAAATATTATTCACTTCGCTTTTGTAGCATTCTTTGTGTGGTACTTCCTTTTTAAAATTGAATTGCCATTAATTTACAAAATCGCGATTCTTCTTCAGCTCACAGTACTTAGAAACTTATTTTGCGTAAGACAATATGTATTAGCATTAATCTTTATGATGGTTGCAGTTAGGGCTATTCAAAAAGACAAAAAATACCTACTATATACCATGGTCTTCTTACTAATGCAAGTACATGTTACTACTATTCCAATTGCGATCTCTTTTTGGCTTTATTACTTAGGAGTACAAATTATTAGAAAAAAGAAAATCAACTATATTTTAAATTTAATTCCAATTATGGGAATAGCACTGTGTATTGTGCAACTTTTACCACCAAGCGATTTAATGGTAGAGCTAAATACATGGAATATGAAAATTTCATTTTATCAACTAACGCAATATTTCAACAAACTCATTTCTGATGTTTTTACAGTTAAATCTACAATGCTAAATATAATGCTATTTCCTACAGTAATAGCATTTCTACTCACCAAATTCTGGAAAGAAAATAAACAGCAAACTATAATTTGGATATTATCAGTTTCCATATCGATTGCAGCGTTTCTCGCAATTAGCATTGTAAAATACCTAGGAGTTAATAATTATGGTGTTTTGTTTATTGCAATAATCGCCTTTATAATAATAATTTACAACGAACTAAATATTAAGTGGAATCCTAAACTGTTTTTCATATTTATTCCAGTTATTATGTGGATGTCTTATGAATTTAAGGTAAAAATAAGCGATTATAATTATGCCCCCTACTCTTATGCCGATAAGTTAGCTGAATATCTTGACGAGAATTATTCAAACAAAACAGTTTTAACATTCCCAGAAACTCATTACAACTCTATAAGAATTTATCGAAAGGAAAATCTATCAGTATTCTCTCTAGGAAGAAACGATTGCGTTGACTATACAATTTGGAATCACCATAGTGTTAGTAATATAACTAATAAACTCCCTCTAAGAGTCGATTCCTTACGGCTTTACTTCCAATCAGTTCCAGATAGTTTGATAAGATGGAAACAGCCTGTAGTAATTGGAACAGAAGCCCCACTTTTTATTATTGACGAAAATAGGAATCCAATAAAAAGTGATATTAAAATTAATGATTCAATAAATCTAAAATTGATTAAATCCTTTGATGAGAAAACACTGAACTATATTACCGAAAAATTCTTACTCTTTGAAATCGATGTCATTAATTAATAGATAAAAACAGTAGCAATTTTACCTTTCTTCGATTATGGGTACTCTGGTTTAAAGCAAACCAAATAGGCACGTACAACAACGCTTTATTTAGAATCATTATAAAATATAAAAAAACATTATATTTCCTTTTATGTTAAAAAAAACTACACTATGTTTGTAAATATAAATTACAAATTTATTAATTTAAAATAATAAGAAATGGCTTATAAAATTAGTGATGATTGTACTGCTTGTGGTACATGTATTGATGAATGCCCAGTTGAGGCAATATCAGAAGGTGATATCTATGTAATTGATCCTGATTTATGTACAGATTGTGGAGCTTGTGCTGACGTATGTCCAGTTGAAGCGATTCACCCAGAGTAGTTAAAAGAAATTTAAAAAGAAAAGACTGTTTATTCATAGTAACAGTCTTTTTTTTATGCTTATGATAAAAATTCTCGTTACTCCATATAATTTATTAGCGCATTATCTTCGTAGCATTGAACTTGTAAAGGGAATAAATTTTGATGCAGATATAGTATTTTTAAAATCGGGAAAATATGACAATTATGTTAAATCGAACGGCTATAAACTCACAAAAGACACTCTCAACACTTATGATACAGTAATTGAAAAGGCAGAATCTTTCGATTTCTCATGGATTAACAAAAAATCTGTTACACAAACAGTAGAAGCACTAATTAAAATTATTAAAAACGAAAAACCCGATTACATTATTGGGGACACATACTTAGGTTTAAGAATTGCCGCTGAGTATTGCAAGACTCCATTAATAAGTATATTAAACGCTTATCTAACACATTTCTATAATGACCTAAGACCCGTGCCGCACACACATAGAGCAAACACATTTAAACCCAAAGTATCAGAGAAAACTTGGAATAAAATTGTACGAACAGTTGAAAAACGAACATTACGTAAAGTACATACTCCATTTCGTAAAATCAGACAAAAACTCAATTTAAAACAGTATAATGACTTATTTGATGAATTTGCTGGCGACCAAAATATAATTTGTGATGACCCCGACATCTTTCCATCAACAAATCTACCTAATAATTATAAGTATTGCGGTCCCTTACTATATTCCTGCATCAAAAAAGACAACAAGCTATTAAACTTTTTAAAACTCGACAACAGAAAAAAATCAATTTTAATTTCGATGGGTAGCACTGGTAAAATCACAAGTGTTGGCGATTTAACAAATCCTTTTTGGCTGAACTACAATATTATCATTACTGGAGAAATAGAAGAAAAACAAGTCGGGAATATTTATTATACAGATTTTATTAATTTTGATGAGACCTCACATCTAATAGATTTACTAATATGTCATGGCGGGAACGGGACAATGTACCAGGCAATAAATAGCAACATTCCTACTATCGCAATCCCAACAATATTTGAGCAAGAATGGAACATCTACCGTTTCGAGAAACTGGCATATTGTAAAATTTGGTACGCAGAAGAAAATATCAAAAACTTATACAAGCTAATAGAAAACTTGACACTAGAAAACACTCTTAATCCGAATAAAATAGAACTCAAAACAGAGCTGAACTCAGTTATTAATGAAATTTTCCAAAATAGCTATAAAATAGACGGTGTCTGAACACAAATTTAGCAAGGAAGTATCAGACCTACTGAAAACCCCATAATTCTTGTGTAATAATCAGGTGGCTTCGTTTTGACTTCACCACCTGAATATTTTATAATTTTACTTCAAATATTTATCAAGCCAAGCTTTAAACTCACGTTGCCACAAGATACTATTTTGAGGTTTAAGAACAAAGTGAGATTCTTCAGGAAAAATCAACAATTTGCTTTCCACATCATTTAATTGAGCAGCATTAAACGCCTGTAAACTTTCGGTATATGGGATTCTAAAATCGTATCCACCAGTAATTATCAGTATAGGGGTATTCCATTTATGCACAAAGTTATGAGGCGAATTTTCGTAAGATTTTTGAGCGATTTTATTTTCTTTTTCCCAATATGCACCGCCCAAATCGTGGTTCACAAAGAACATTTCTTCCGTTGCCGCATATTGTGATTCAAGATTAAACATTCCACAATGGGAGATAAATGCTTTAAATATATTATTTTCATTGTGTCCTGCGAGCCAAAATACTGAAAAGCCGCCATAGCTTGCTCCAACTGCTCCAATACGATCTTCATCGATATAGGGTTCGTTTTTAAATTCATTAACTGCCGATATATAGTCTTTCATATTTTGACCTCCATAGTCGCCAGATATTTGAGCATTCCATTCCGAACCAAACCCAGGTAAACCCCTACGATTAGGAGCAATTACAACATATCCGTTTGCCGCCATTATTTGGAAATTCCATCTATAACTAAAAAATTGCGAAACTGCCGACTGAGGTCCTCCCTGACAATATAAAATTGCAGGATATTCTTTTGTTGCATCAAATTTTGGAGGCAATATTAACCAAACAAGCATTTGTTTTCCATCTGTGGTAGGTATCCATTTCTCAACAACTTTACCCATTTCGATATTATCATAAATATGTTTATTGGTAAAAGTGATCTGACGTTCTTCGCCTTGTTTACTCACTTCGTAAATTTCGGTTGCCATCGACATACTCATTTTTTGAATAATAAATTTGTCTTTATTAAAGAGCATTGCAAAAATATCATGTGTCCCTTCTGTAATCTGCACAACCGCTTTAGTTTTTGTATTTATACCAAAGATTTGTTGAGTTGCATTTATATCAGATATAAAATAAATGTTTTCTGAGACTTCATTTTCTGTAGGCCAAACAACATTTGAAACACCGTAATCAAAATTTTTAGTAAGATAAGTTTTTGCTCCTGTTTCAAAATCCATTATGAACAATCTTAGTTTATCGGCTTCATATCCTGGTGTCTCCATGCTCGTCCAAGAAATCATTTTTGAATCTGGCGAAAACACAGGATACTTATCATATCCCAACATTCCTTTTGTAATATTATCGGTTTTTCCAGTTTGGGTATCATAAATATAAATATCAGAATCTGTACTAAGAGCATATTCTTTTCCATTCATTTTCTTACATGTATATGCTATTTTATTTCCGTTTGGACTCCAGCAAATCTCCGAATCATCAAAATAAGCACTCATAGGAGCATCCCAACGTTCACCATCCATAATATCCTTTGGAGAAGTTACAGAATTGCCGTCAAAATCAGCAACAAAAATATGCGAGTAAGCATAATCATGCCAATTGTTCCAATGTCTATACATTAAATCTTCGGCAATAATTACATCTGCTTTTGGTAAATCTTCGTAAATATCGGTTGGAGTTTTATCCAATTTTACATCAGAAGTCAAAAGAATCTTATCTCCAGCAGGCGAAACTTTAAAAGCATTAATACTAATCTCAAGGTCTGATATTTTGGCTTTTTCGGTACCATCTGCATTCATTGTCCAAATTTGAACAGTATCGGTTTGGGAAGACAAATAAGCAATTTTCTTTCCTTCAAGAATCCAACGAGGGTTAAAACATGAATAATTCCCTATTGTAATTTGCTTTGCTTCTCCACCTTGAGTAGGGATTGAGAAGATATGAGTATATCCTTTATTTTCTTCAATATTATAATATGTGATATTATAAATTACAGTGTTGCCGTCAGGGCTTAACTGCGGATCGCTTACACGACCGAATTTCCATAAAATTTCAGGAGTGAGGATTCCGTTTGTTATCTCTTGTTCGGTTAAAGAGATATCGGGCATTGTAAACCCATCTTGAGGTTGTACATCTGTTTCTGGTTTACAAGAAACAAAAAGAACTGCTACAATAAGAAAAAGATACCAAATACGTTTCATAATCAGAACTGTTTTATAGTTAGCGACAAATTGAATTCTAATAATCAGTCAAAAGCAAGCTGCAATTATCTTTGTTTTGCAATCACATCATTTAATGCATTCACTGCAAGTTCGTAATTTGGCAATATTTCTAAAGCCTTACGATAGTCCAACTCTGCAAGTTTTAGCTTTCCCATCATTTCGTAAGCTACACCTCTGTTATACCATGCTTTAGTGGCATTTGAATCTATTTTAATGGCAGCAGTAAAATTTTCGACTGCACTTTCATAATTACCAATTCCATTAATATAAACATATCCTTTATTAAAATATGCTTGATAATAGCTCGAGTCAGCACTTATAACATAATCGTACTCATCAATAGCTTTATCGAACATTTTGAAGTGTTGAAACACCAAACCAGCATTAAAGCGTATTTCGAGATTGTTTGGGAATAACCTAACTGCTGTAACAAAATATTCTATTCCAAGAGGATCATCTTTTCGATAATATATCATCCCCAATAGATTATAAGCTTGCCAATTTTCGGTATTATATTCAATCGATTTACGCAAGGCTTTAATCGCTTCATCATAAGCTTGAGTTTCGTTAAGTATAAGTCCTTTGACGAAATAAGACTCTGATGATTGTAATTTATTTGTTTCTAGGTTTACTATTTCGTGCATAGCCTCTTGATACATCTCGACATAAAAATAAATTTGAGCAAGTTTTAACCTAGCTTCGGCATTCATCGGAAAAAGACCAAGACACTTAACAAGCGCATCTTTTGCCTTACCAGATTCACCTTTTAACAAATAGAGATCGCAAAGTTCATTATAAACATCAGGGATAAGTGAGTCAACACGAAGTGCAATTTCGAAATCGTTTATAGCTTCGACAATATTTTCATTTTCAACTTGCAGATGTGCTCTTTGAACAAATAATTGAGCATTTTCGGGATTTTTTCTTATTTTAACCGTCAAACTTTCGATAGTTTCGGTAGTATCATTTAATATCTCGTCTGCGTTATTGTCTTTTGCCGAATTGTTGCAAGCAAACATAAAACCACTCAATATAAATAAAAGTGCAAAAGTTTTGTGCATTATTGTTTAAGTTTTTCTATAATCTTAGCTTGAATCTCATCACATAACTCGGGATTATCTGTTAAAATGTTTTTAACAGCATCTCTTCCTTGCCCTAATTTAGTTTCACCATAGCTAAACCAGCTACCGCTTTTCTTAATAATTTCGAGTTCTACGCCCAAGTCAATAATTTCACCGATTTTAGAAATTCCTTCACCATACATAATATCGAATTCAGCTTTACGGAAAGGTGGAGCTACTTTATTTTTAACAACTTTAACTCTAGTGCGGTTTCCAGTTATGTCTTCGCTATCTTTTATTTGCCCAATACGACGAATATCGATACGCATTGATGCGTAAAATTTAAGG
>JAQVPT010000291.1 GCA_028701945.1 Bacteroidales bacterium | reverse complement strand
GATATTAAAGTCCTAACGGACTATAAAAATAGCGTTTTTGGTAAATCATTAAATTCAATTTTGCGAACATAAGAGGACATAAATGTCAATAACAAAAGATCATCCTTAGAACATTTTCCCGTAGGCGATGCCCTGCGATGTGCTGAGCAACGCCGAAGTGTCGAAGTAAGCCTGCCGAAATGTCGAAGCGTTCTGTTGCGATGCGTTGAACAGATGAACACCTCGGCTTCGCTCGGTGCATCGCAGTCGAACAGAGAACCAAAGAACCGTAAATCAAATAACAGATTGACAATTCAAAAATCTCAAAAATAAACCTTATCTTTGTTATCAAATAATAAAAATATGAAATATCTAAATTTTGACACACTTTTCAACTTCTCTAAAGAAGCTCTTGTGGCAGCAGGTGTACCAGCTGATGATGCAGCAATTGTTGCAGAAGTATTATTAGAAGCCGACAAATTAGGCATAGATTCACATGGTATAAACCGTTTAAAGCCAATATATCTTGATCGTATAAAAGACGGCATCCTAAATCCTAAAACAAAAATAGACATTGAACGTGAAAATTTTACCACAGCAGTTTTAAATGCAAATAATGGTATGGGACATGTTGTCTCGAAACATGCAATGCAAATGTGTATTGATAAAGCTAAAACTTACGGAATGGGAATGGTTGCTGTTAAAAACAGTTCTCACTATGGAATTGCAGGTTATTATGGACTTATGGCAGCCGAAGCGGGAATGATAGGAATAACTGGCACAAATGCACGTCCATCAATTGCTCCTACATTTGGAGTTGAGAATATGCTTGGAACAAATCCATTAACTTTTGTTATGCCAAGTGATGAAGAATTTCCTTTCTTCTTAGATTGTGCGACATCGGTTAGCCAAAGAGGAAAATTTGAATATTATGCAAAAAATGGAAAAGAACTTCCTAAAGGCTGGGTAATTGATAAAAATGGAAACTCCAAAACAAATGCCGAAGAGGTTTTAAAAGACTTAATAGCTGGCAATGCGGCTCTTACACCACTTGGAGGAATCGGAGAAGACACAGGAGGATATAAAGGTTATGGATATGCAACTGTTGTCGAAATATTATCGGCTGCATTGCAAGGCGGAGGTTTTATGAAAGCACTCCTGGGAATTGAAAATGGCAAAAAAATCCCCTACAGATTAGGTCATTTCTTTATCGCAATAAATATTGAGAACTTTATCAATTTATCTGAATTCCAGAAAATTACAGGTAATATTTTAAGAGATCTACGTAATTCACAAAAAATGCCAGGCCATGAAAGAATTTATACTGCTGGCGAAAAAGAATACATCAGTTTAGTTGAACGCTCCAAAAATGGAGTACCTATCAATGATACTCTGTGGACAGAAATGAAAACTGTTGCAAAACAGTATGAGTTGAAAAGTTTTTATGAATTATTCGAAATAAATTTATAAATTTGCAAGTATCATTTACACATTTCTATGAAAACAATTGAAAACTGGTTCAGAGCTACTGACGGACAAACTATTTTTTACAACGAATTTTTACCCACAAAAGGCGATGTGAAATTTGTCGTCCAGATTGCACATGGCATGGCAGAACACTCAGAGCGTTATTCGCATTTTGCTGAGTTTCTTGTCAATCATGGTGCAGCAGTTTACGCATCTGATCATAGAGGACATGGTAGAAATGTCAAAGACACAGACCAATACGGAGTTTGGCCCGACAAAAAAACATGGTGCTCTATTGTTGACGACATAAAAATACTAAATGATATAAGTGCAACAAATTTTCCTGGCGTTCCTATATTTATTTTAGGACATAGCATGGGTTCTTTTTTAGTTCGTACTTTCATCACAACATACAGTATCGGTCTAAAAGGAGTAATTTTAACTGGTACTGCTACAAATCCTACATTTATTTTAAAAATTGGATATTGGATTGCATGTCTTCAATGCTTTTTGGGAGGTGTCAATAAAAAATCTAAATTGTTAGACAAAATGTCTTTTGGAAGCTTTAACAAAGATTTTGAAACCCCTTTCCAATGGTTATCACGAGACCAAAAAGCTGTTGATGAGTACATAAATGACCCATTTTGTGGAGGCGTATTTTCATGCTCGTTTTATAAATCTTTTTTTGCTGGACTTATCAATATAAATAAACTCAAATTTGCAAAAAAAATCAACAGAGAAGTCCCAATAATATTTTTATCAGGCGATGCTGACCCCGTTGGAGATTACGGCAAAGGCGTTTTAAAAGCTGTTGATTTTTACAAATCAGCCAATATAAAAAACCTTGAGTACAAACTTTATAAAGATGCACGACACGAGATTATAAACGAAACCAATAAAGCTGAAGTTTATCAAGATATTCTCGACTGGATAAATAAAATAATTCTAAATGGCAAATAAATACATTCTTGCTCTAGATCAAGGTACGACAAGTTCACGTGCAATTTTGTTCGATAAAGAATTTAATGTAATAGGTAAAGAACAATCCGAAACTAGTCAATTATTCCCAAAACCTAGTTGGGTAGAACAAGACGCAACCGAAATAAGAGAAACTCAAATCTTTGTCGCCAGAAAATTACTATCTCGCCTTGGTATAGAAAGCAGCGATATTTTAACCACTGGAATTACCAATCAAAGAGAAACTACAGTTATTTGGGATAAAAAAACGGGGAAACCAGTTTATAATGCCATTGTTTGGCAAGATAAAAGAACATCGGAGTTTTGCCAAAGTATTAAACAAAAAGAAATCTCAAATTATATTAAAGAAGCAACCGGATTAATTGTTGACCCCTATTTTTCTGCTACTAAAATTAAATGGATACTCGAAAACGTGCCAGGATTAAAACAAAAAGCAATTAATAACGAAATTTTATTCGGAACTATTGATACGTGGCTAATTTGGAACTTGAGTAATGGTGCTTTGCATATAAGCGACTACTCAAACGCTTCCCGAACAATGCTATATAATATAAATGACAAATGCTGGGATAAAAAAATCTTAGATTATTTTGATATTCCCGAAAATATTCTTCCGCAAGTAAAAAACTCCGCCGAAAAATACGGATTTATAAGCGAGGGAGTTTTGGGTAAAAACAAAATACTGTTATCGGGGATAGCTGGCGATCAGCAAGCTGCATTATTTGGACAAACTTGTTTCGAGCAAGGAAGTGTGAAAAACACTTACGGTACAGGTTGTTTTATGCTTATGAATACAGGAGAAAAAGCGGTAAAAAGCGAATCGGGTCTCATAACAACAATTGCATGGGGTTTAAACGGAAAAATCGTTTATGCGATAGAAGGAAGCGTGTTTATTGCAGGTGCTGCAATACAATGGTTACGCGACAAATTAAAAATAATCGAAACTGCTCAAGAAACCGAAAAAATAGCTTATAGTGTTAAAGACACTGCTGGAGTATATGTTGTTCCAGCTTTTGCGGGTTTAGGTGCTCCGTACTGGAATATGAATGCTCGCGGAACAATTTGCGGACTTACAGGAGGTGCAGATTACAGACACATAGTTAGAGCAAGCCTAGAGGCTATGGCTTTTCAAACTAAAGATGTGCTAAATGCTATGGAAAAAGATGCGGAAATTTCAATTAAAAACCTAAATGTAGATGGTGGAGCCTCCGCAAACAATTTTCTACTCCAATTTCAAGCCGACATTCTAAATATTGATGTTACACGTCCTGATTTTATCGAGTCAACGGCTCTCGGTGCTGCCTTTCTTGCTGCAATTGGTGCTAATATATATTCGATGGACGAATTAAAATCAAAACGTAAAATAGATAAAACATTTATCCCAAAAATGTCAGATAAAGAAAGAAACTTTAAATATAACGGCTGGATAAAAGCAATTAAAAAATCCGCCTTATAATTTACATCCAGAATCACAGAATAACACAAAAAACGGTATTCGGTATTCAGTATTCAGTATTCGGTTTTGATGGATGAATCACAGAATCACAGAATAACACAAAAAACGGTATTCAGTATTCAGTATTCGGTACTCGGTTGGGATTACTGGATCACAGAATCACAAAAAAAACGGTATTCGGTATTCGGTATTCGGTTTTGATGGATGAATCACAGAATCACAGAATCACACAAAAAACGGTATTCGGTTCCGATGGATG
>JAQVPT010000040.1 GCA_028701945.1 Bacteroidales bacterium | reverse complement strand
ACAAGTTTTTTTAATATCTATAAAAAATGATACCCAAAATAATAAAATGGGTTCGCAAATTTAAGAAAAATATTAAAAAAACAAAAAAACATGAATAAACTTAGAGCGAGTTTTTATCCACATCCGTCACAGCCACATTCGGAGCAACCAGAGCCACACGGGTCGGAACTACCAGATTTTGAAACCATTCCTTCAGAAACTGGAAGTCCTTTAGCTTTCCATGCATCAAGGCCTCCATCAAGGTTTGCAACGGTAGTGTAGTCTTGGCGATTTAACACATTAGCTATTTTTGTACTACGAATCCCTTCGTTACAAACAACAATTATTGGAATCTCTTTAGGGATAAAATGTATGTTGTCCATTACCGAAGACATTGGATAAAAGAAAACATTTTGAAAGTTAAAAAATTCCTTCGCTTGTTCTTCAGGCTCTCTAACATCGAGAAAAAACACTTCGTCTTTGGAAATTAAATCGTAAGCGTCCGTTACTGATATATGTTTTACTCCCTCTAATTGAAAATCTTGAATTGTAGGTTTTTCGGATAATTTCATTTTTTTAAGTTTTAGTTCTATTCTAAACAATTTTATAGTTAAATAGTTTTGCAAAATTAAACATTTTTGAAAACATAAGTACCCTAAACAAGGCAAACGCATACTTTTTTTATCACAATAGTTTCCAATGTTTTTCATTACTTTTGAGTCTGAAAGACTCATTTATTTTAAGCTTTGACTGAACGAAGTGACAGTCAAGGGTTAAAATATGCTGATGAATCTCTTTTGGCATGATTTTTTGGTGCAAAGCAATCCAAAAAGCATGACAAAAGAAAAGTATGCGTTTGCCCTGGTACCCTAAACTTTTAATTCGTTTTGATGATATGTTTGTTTCTTACAAGTTTTTTCATGGTTAATATTTCGAGCTTTGTAGTTTCGTTGCTGTACAATTATCATAATTATTTATAAAATTTACCAAATATTTTGAATGCAAGTACAATTATTAATTGCGATTTTTTGCATAAATTAAAGGAATTTACAAACAATAGACTTATAAATTAACAGATTTTACTAATTTTGTAAATAAATAATTATCTCATTTTTTAATAAAAGCTACATATATGAACAAAATTGTAGGAAAAGAATATTTATCAGAAAAGATTGTTAAGCTAGAAGTTGAAGCTCCTTTAATTGCAAAAAGCAGACGCGCTGGGCATTTTGTAATTGTGCGTATTGGTGAAAAGGGAGAAAGAATTCCTTACACTATAGCTTCGTCCGATATAGAAAAAGGCACAATCACGCTTGTGATACAATTGGTTGGTAAGTCGTCGCAAAAAATTTGTGAACTTCAAGTGGGCGATTATATTACGGACTTGGTTGGACCACTTGGAAATGCCACCCATATAGAAAAGTATGGAACAGTTGTTTGTGCAGGTGGAGGTGTTGGCATTGCTCCTATGCTCCCTATCATCGAAGCAATGAGCAAAGCTGGGAATAAAGTGATTGCTGTTTTGGCAGCACGCACAAAAGAATTAGTTATACTTGAAGATCAAGTGAGAGAATTTGCTAACGAAGTTATTGTTACTACTGACGATGGCTCGTATGGCGAAAAAGGTTTGATAACTGATGGAGTAGAAAAGATTATTAAACGAGAGAAAGTAGATCTTTGTGTAACTATTGGTCCTGCTGTTATGATGAAGTTTGTTGCCCTCTTGACTGAAAAATATAAGGTTCCTACTATGGCGTCGCTCAACACAATCATGGTAGATGGTACTGGTATGTGTGGTGCATGTCGTGTAACAGTTGCTGGTGAAACTAAATTTGTGTGTGTGGACGGTCCAGAGTTTGACGCTCATAAGGTGGATTTTGATGAGATGATGATAAGGCTGAAAGCTTACAAATAATAATACACTAAATACTGTGCTACAAATAAGGGACAAAAAACAATCTAAGAATAACAAGCAAAGAGAAGCAAAAATTTGTTTGAACGGTTCAGACCTAGACAAGTTTTTGATGTATAACTCTTATTCCTTACAATTTATCAATTTATTGACTTATAACTATAATATATGCTTTCAGAAGAATATTTAAAAGCAGAACGTTCTGCATCCTGGCGCGAAGAGTTAAGAAAAACTATTAAAACCAAAGATCGCATACAGCTTACCCGTGTAGTGATGAGTTCGGTTGATCCTAAAGTGAGAAGTCGAAACTATCAAGAAGTGAATATGGGACTAACTGCAGAGCAAGCAGTTGCTGAAGCTCGTCGCTGTTTAGATTGTGTAAATCCTACATGTATTACAGGATGTCCAGTGGAGATAAATATACCTAAGTTTATCAAAAACATAGAACGTGGAGAATTTTTGGAAGCTGCAAAAACATTGAAAGAAACAAGTGCATTGCCAGCTGTTTGTGGACGTGTATGTCCACAAGAACATCAGTGCGAAAAGCAATGTTTTTATGTGCAGAAATTAAATAAACCCTCTGTGGCAATTGGTCATTTAGAGCGATTTGCAGCGGACTACGAAAGAGAAAGCAAAAACATAGCCATCCCAGAAATAGAGATTGCTAATGGAATAAAAGTGGCAGTTATCGGTTCTGGTCCTGCTGGTTTATCTTTCGCAGGTGATATGGCTAAAAAAGGATTTGATGTAACAGTATATGAAGCACTGCACGAATTGGGCGGAGTTTTACGTTATGGCATTCCCGAGTTTAGGCTTCCTAACAATATTGTAAAAATTGAAATAGAGGTATTAGCGAAAATGGGGGTTAAGTTTATGACTAACTGCATTATCGGTAAAACTATATCTCACGAGGATTTGTTGGAAATGGGTTTCAAAGGAATCTTTGTCGGAAGTGGAGCAGGATTGCCTCACTTTATGCATATCCCAGGAGAAAATTTGAATGGCGTAATGTCTTGCAATGAATATTTAACACGAGTAAATCTTATGGATGCTGCTAATCCAGAAAGTGAAACACCTGTTTGGAGAGGTAAAAATGTTGCCGTGATTGGTGGTGGAAATACTGCAATGGATGCCGTGAGAACAGCACTGAGACTTGGAGCGGAGAAGGCAATGATTGTATATAGACGTTCGGAAGAAGAAATGCCAGCACGTTTGGAAGAAGTTCATCACGCTAAAGAAGAAGGAATTGAGTTTTTTAACTTGCACAACCCATTAAAATATGAAGGCGATGAAAAAGGTTGCGTAAAACGAATGCTATTGCAACGTATGGAATTGGGCGAACCTGATTCGTCTGGTCGTCGTCGTCCATCGCCTATTGAAGGAGACACTGTTTGGATGGATGTTGATCAAGTTATTGTTAGCGTTGGCGTGTCGCCGAATCCACTTATACCATCAACTTTTAAAGGCTTAGAAATTACAAAGTGGGGAACAATTGTTGTTAACTGCGATACTATGCAATCGGCTCAGCATGAAGTATATGCTGGAGGAGATATTGTTCGTGGCGGTGCTACAGTAATTCTGGCTATGGGGGATGGACGAAAAGCCGCTAAAGGTATGAGCGAAGCTCTTCTTGCAAAATAAACATTTGGATAGTATTTCATAAAGTGTATAAGCTAAATAGCTATTTGAAGATCTTTTTGATTTCGAAAAAAATAAAATATCTTCGTCAATTATGACTACTTTCTTATGTCACAAATCCTAAGGGATTAATCTTTTTCAATGAAAACATTTATAATATTTCTCCAATTATGGTAGAATTTAATATTCGGTATTACATTTGGACGAACAAATAAAAGCGATACGCACAGATGCTTGGCTTCATTCCTAAATTCGTTAAATCAAACATTCCTACCACAGACCACCGATTACTCTTTTCGCCAAAACAACTATCCCCACATCACAAAACCCGAGTCGTGTTGGTAAGGTAGTAGTTCGTTTTTAGCATAAATTCTGATAGCATAATTATAAAATCCTGGTTTTTGTGCTGCACCTTTGACGATGTATTTTGCAATTTTATTTTCAACACTAACAAGCTCAGCTTTGTATTTTTGATATATATGTGTAGAGCCGTTTTTAATTGCATTTGTAATCACGATTTCGACACCAACATCATTAGGTGATAATTGTTTAAGGTCTATTTCAATCTCTCCAATAAAAGATTCTTTTATATTCATAGGAGTTTTCTCGTAATCAGGGAATTTGGCACTAACAATTTCTAAATCATCCCAAGCTCGTTTTATATTTTGTTTCCACTCGGCAATTTTAATCGCAGCAGCATAATCGTTTTTCTTTATTTCAATCGAGTGTTCGTAAAGTTTATTATAAAATTTATTTTTATAATCATCTATCATACGTTTGGTTGTAAATTGCGGTGCTATTTCACCAATAGATTTTTTGATATATTGTATCCAATCGTGTGGGATGCCGTTGCTATCACGTTTATAAAACAATGGTATAATCTCGTTTTCTAACAAATGATAAATTGTTTGCGTGTCGAGTTCGTTTTGGAACTCTTGATTTTCGTAAACTCTTTCTGCTGGTAAAGCCCATCCTGCTCCCGGACGATAACCTTCAACCCACCAACCATCAAGAACGCTAAAGTGCAATCCTCCGTTCATAACAGCTTTCATTCCGCTTGTTCCGGATGCTTCTTGTGGTCTTGTTGGAGTGTTTAGCCAAATATCAACTCCCTGAACTAATTTTTTCGCTAATCTGATATCATAATCTTCGATAAAGATAATTTTACCTAAGAATGCATGACGTTTTGAAATTTCAATTATTCGTTGTATTAATTCCTGACCAGCTTTATCGTTTGGATGTGCTTTTCCGGCAAATAATATCTGAACTGGCATTTCTTTGTTGTTGAGAATTCGTGAAAGTCTGTCTAAATTGCGGAATAATAAATCGCCACGTTTGTAAGTTGCAAATCTACGAGCAAAACCAATTGTTAAAACATTTTCATCGATATTCTCAAGAATATCAACAATATTTTTAGGGTCTTCGTATCTTCGTATCCAGCTATCTTTTACTTTGTCTTTTACATAAGTAACAAGTTTCGCTCTTTGTTTTTGACGAATTGCCCAAATGATTTCATCATCAACCTTATTAATTTTTGCCCAATGTTCTTTGTTTGAAAGATCGTTTAAAAATTCTTCGCCAAAAGTTTTCTCATACAACATTTTCCATTCTCTTGCTGTCCACGATTGATAATGAACGCCATTCGTAACATAACCAACGTGATTTTCTTCGGCAAAATATCCTTTCCATAAATCAACAAACATTTCTTTAGAGACTTGTCCATGTAATTTTGAAACGCCATTTACTTCTTGCGAAACATTTGCGGCAAGAAAGCTCATAGAAAACTTATCTCCTGGATTTATCTGACCGAGTTTCATCATTTCATCCCATGATATTTTTAATCTTTCGGGATAATGCGACATATACACTCTCATAAGGTCTTCGTCAAATTTATCGTGTCCCGCTGGAACAGGAGTGTGAGTTGTAAAAAGTGTAGAGGCTCTGATGATTTCGAGAGCTTCATTAAATTTTAGATTACGTTTTGTTCGTAGTATTCTTAGTCTTTCGAGACCAATAAATGCAGCGTGTCCTTCGTTACAGTGATAAATATTTGGGTGAATATCCATAGCATGTAATGCTCGTATTCCTCCAATGCCGAGAATCATTTCTTGTTTAAACCTGAACTCAAGGTCGCCGCCATAAAGTTGCGAAGTTATGTATTTGTCTTGTTCTTGATTTTCTTCAACATCTGTGTCTAACAAGTAAAGTGGGATACGTCCTACTTTTACTACCCAAATTTTTGCATAGACATTACGCCCTGGAAAGTGTACCATGATTTTTATTTGTGCTCCTTCATTATCACGAACAGGAAGGATAGACATTTTATCAAAATTTTGTTGGATATATTCGGCATGTTGCTCGCCGTTTATTGTAATTTTTTGTTTAAAATATCCAAATCTGTACAATAAGCCTATTCCAACAATGTCTGTATTGGTATCGCTTGCTTCTTTAAGATAATCTCCGGCAAGAATTCCTAAGCCTCCACTAAATATTTTTATATTGTCGTTAAGACCATACTCCATGCTGAAGTATGCGATTTTTGGAGATGTCTTTTCGTTTGAAGCTGCCATATATGCAGAAAAATCGGTACAAACGTTCTCATACATTTTGAGAAAAATTTCGTCAGATTCAAGCTCGTTCATCCTTGATAATGGAATATCTTCAAGAAAAGTTACTGGATTATATGAATGTTCTCGCCAAAGTATGGGGTCAATATATTTAAACATTTGACTAGCATTGTAATTCCATGTCCACCATTGATTTAATGAAAGTGGCACAAGACAATTAAATCTTTCGGGCAGGATTGTCTGAATTTCAAATTTTCGCCATAAAGGAGTTTTTGCCTCAGGATTTAATGTGCTTACCGAGGGTCTTGCTTTTGGCATACTGATAATCTTATCTTGACGATCGCTAACTTTGCTAAGTGCAATTGAATAAGCGGTTAAATATTCATCAATCAAGTTTTTCCAAAGGGCTTTTTCGGCAGCTTTAAAAGCAGCTTGTTTTATATTTTCTTTGTCGGTGTCAGTAGAGCATGCAAAATCTTTGATAGCAGCAGCAATGTTGTGTGTTACTTCTTCGGAGTTGTCCTCATTACGTTCGATAACAGTTACAGATTTATCATCCGGTGAAAGTTCCGTTTGCATCCAATTTCCAAATCCTGCAAGATTTGTTGTAATTGTTGGTATTCCAAAGGCTACAGACTCTAATGGCGTATATCCCCAAGGCTCATAATACGAACCAAAAGTTGTGAGGTCTATACCAGGTAATATGTCATAATATTTTAAATTGAAAATACCGTCAGCACCGTTAAGGTAAGATGGGACAAATATAATTTTCACTTTATCTTCAGGACGATTAAATAATTCATTTTGACGAATGCGTTGTATAATTGGGTCGTAATTAACATCATGAAGAATATGAGTTAATATATTATTCTCTAAAGGCGTTTCGTCTTCAATGTTATTTAGTCTGTTGCAAAGTGATTTTACAGGACCATAGTTGTTTCCGGGAACAAGAATAAAGGCAAGTATTTCTTCTTGTAGTTTTTCATCTTTATTGAGTTGTCCGAGTGCATCAATAAAAAGATCGTACCCTTTGTTATAAAACTCATATCGTCCAGATGTAGCAACTATTACCGGTTCTTTTTCGTATCTGTAATCATGTAAAATTTCAGCAGTTTTAAGCAGACATTTACGGGCAAGTAAGCGTTTGTGATTATATTGATCTCCTTTGGGGACGAAATCATTTTCAAATCCGTTTGGCGTAACAATATCAACCTTTTTTTCGAGCAAATACATGCACTCTTTAGCAGTTATTTCACTTACAGTCGTAAACACATCCGCATTATGGGCTGATGTTTTTTCTAGGCTCTGCTTTGCTGCTATATTTAAATCTCTTGCAACAAGGTCGCCGTTATAGGTTTCGAGATTTTTGTATAATGGCCAACGATTACCCGCAATACTACGACCAACCGCAGTAGCATGAGTTGTAAAAGCAGTTGCGATTTGAGGCGTATTTGTCTTCAGATATAAAGCACCTGTTCCAGTCATCCACTCGTGAAAGTGAGCAATGGTTTTTTCATGAACCGAAAGATTAAAATTTACAAAACTCTCAATTACTTTTCCTGCGGCATAACCAAAAAGTGCTGGTTCGATATAGTCCCATTGACCTGTTAAGGAATCAAGCTTATAATCTTCCCAAAACTTAATTAATATATCATCTTTTTGACTTATGTAATCAGAAAAATCTATAAGTAATACTTTTGGTTTCCCTGGTATATCCCAGCGACCAGTACGAACTCTGATTCCTTCCGAATCGGCTTTTCGGTGCCAATCTGCAAATAAGGAGTTGTCTTCGGTGAACTCTGGATATTCATCCGAATCACGCCATAAGTCGGGACCAATAAAAATAAGCTCTTTACAGTGCTCTGATAATGCTTTTGATTTTGTCGATAATACAGTATGAATTCCGCCAACTTTATTGCATATCTCCCAACTTACTTCAAATATATAATCGGGTCTTATTGTGCTTTTATAATTTTCCATTTTAACTGGTTTTATGTTATTTAAGTTAAATATTTCAACTAACATGCAAAGATACAAAGATTACAAACTATTACTAAAGTAATTATCAACAAATTATGAAATTATTGGGACTCGGTTTTTACTTTAAAAAAATGTCCTGACTTCTGACAATTAGTGCAGTAAGCCGACCCATTGTTTTCTGAGTTGTCTATCTTTTCAGATTACAAAACACACACATTGGTTATCTGTCAATTGATTATGAATTTAAAATGGCGAGATTTGTCGTACTTAAACAACTCAATTAGTATTGAGATTAATGTTACTAAAATGGTATTTATTATTTTCGCATTTAACTTTCAGTGGTGTTCGTGAGTTGTTTTGCAGGTTCACCGATGGAGCTGCCCGCTCTTTTGTCCGGCCTGCGCTCGGTGCTCAAAATACTGTTAAAAGCCTCTTAATCATTAAAAGCTCTAGTTTGTTAATAAAGAACTTTTCTTTTTGATCCCTAAAAACATCAGTTTGTGCGGTATATCTGCAAAATCAACCATATCTGCTGACAGTTAATCTTTTAATCCTTTTCTTTTTATTAGTTCTGCAATAGGTGCAATACCAAGGTGTGAGTTTTGTTCGATGGCTTTTAGAACCGCTCCTCCTCCAGTAAATATGTAATAATTAGGACTGTCTAAAGCCATGATATAAAGACCGGGAAGTAAGCGTTTTAATTCCTGCATTGTATCGCCCCCACCATATAGTTTTACAGCTTCAGGGTTTTCGTCAATAAGTGTGTCGAGAGCAATTGTACCATCATTAAAATATGGTGTAAATCCCATGACTGCATTAACAAATACGGTTTTTGCTTTATGAAAAACATCTTTTACGTGTTCATCCTCAAAAGACTCAGGAGCAACATCAAGTATATAGTTAAGAGAGTCTCCTTTTTTTAATTTGCGAATATCTTGCACTCTATATTTACCAGTTTCTTTAGCTCCCAATATATCGGATTCAACGATAAATGGAAGTTCAACAATTTTATTTGGATATTTTTCTGCAAACTCAACAAATTCGCCTGCAAGCTCGATATCTCTGTCACTAACACCTTTTATTGAAATGTCGTATTTTGCACATAGGTAGGCGTTATACATTACGCCACCAAGTATTAGGTTGTCTGCTTTCTTTAAAAGAGCATATAAAGGATCAATCTTTGTATCAAACTTACTTCCAGCAACCACAGCAAGAAAAGGTTTGTCAGCATTAAAAAGTCTTTCGAGATTTTTAATTTCTTTTTGCATTAGATAACCTGCATACGAGGGCAAATATTTATTAATTCCAACTGTTGAGGCGTGTGGTTGCCAGCTTCCGAAAGCGTCATTGACATAAATATCTGCAAGTCCTGCAAGTTGGTTTGCAAATCTGTCCATTTCGACTTCTCCTGCTTCTTCTCCTTTAAACCAACGGGTATTAGGCAAATAAATAGCGTCAATTTCACTATTTTTAAGTCGTTTTATAGCGTGGTTTATATTCGTTTCAATGCTTAAATATCCTTGGTCTTTGTGAGAATAAAACTCTGGCGTTTCAATGTTAATGTGAAGTTTATTACTTAAATAATCAACAATTGGTTTTACAGATGTTTTCTCATCAATAATAATATGTCCTGTTTCTTTATCTTTTGGCCTTCCGACATGTGTCATTAATATTATCTTGCCACCTTTAGCAAGAATGTGAAATAATGTTCCTATTGTCGCATCTATTCGATATGGGTCGTGTATCATTCCTGATTTTACAACATTGTGATCAACTCGTACCAATACAACTTTGTTAGTTAAGTCGGCGTCTTGTATTAAAGGTAATTTATTATTCATAAAAATATTTTTTAACAAAATTAATAAAAAAACACCATAATTAGTAAAAAAATTGAATTATGGTGTTTTTGGTTGTTTGTTTATTCAAAGGGAGGTTATCTTAGAATAGTAACATTTCCAGTTTTTGTATATTCGTTACCATAAAGATCAATAAATGAAATTATCCAGCGGTAAACACCTTCTGGACACTTTATGGTTTTATATGTACCGTCCCATTCTTCTGAATATTGTTCGGAGAAGAAAACTGTTTCTCCCCAGCGGTTATAAACTGCAAGAGCATATGTTTTTTCATCAATACCATCGACAATAACTTTGAATTTTTCATTTAAGTCGTCATTGTTTGGTGTAAATGCTGTCGGGGCGTAAATTGCCAATTCATTTGAAACATATATATTAACTCCAGTAGAGTCGGTGCATCCATAAAGGGAAGTTGTTTTCATATTAACGTGATAGCTACCTGGTAGTGTGTAAACATGGCTTGGGTTAGCAGTATTGCTCTCTCTTTGGTCGCCAAAGTCCCAATTATAGAAGAAACCTCCTTCAGAATAGTTAGTAAAATAGACTATTGGAGTTGACATAGTAATATTTGTACGATTTGCTCTAAATTCTGCAATAGGATTTGGAAATACTGTAATTGCAACTGTCGTGTCGATTTTACAGGCTTTATCTGATACGATTTCTAGTCCTACATGAAAAGTTCTTGAATTATAAAATATATGTGTAGGATGTTTGTCAAAAGATAAGTTTGCAAAATCTCCATCATCGAAATTCCAAATATATCGCTGTCCCATATTAGGACTATTTTCATGGAACTCTACAGTCAGAGGCGGACAACCATTTGTTGGATCTGCAGTAATATTAACTGGAGGTAGCGGATATGTAAATACAGGGTATTTTACTATAATGCTATCATATCTGCAAGCATCATAAAGTAAAAACTCAAAAATAGAATCATTAGCAATACTAACTGAAAGTGGAAGTGTCATAAGCGAGTCATTGACATATACTTGCGTACCGTTAAGCCCGCCACCTTCAATAATTACCTCGAAGTTTATAGTATCTTCTGGGCAAACAGTATCGCGGTCAGTATATACTTCCAAACTTAATGGTTTTAGTACAGTTACTGTTATATCGACTTCTTCGCTTACACAATTTCTCGCATCTACAATTTGTGCAGTATATGTGCTTGTCTCAGTTGGATTTACGATTGTTGTCAGTCCATTATCACTATTACTCCAAACAATTGTGTAAGGAGGAACGCTTCCTGAAATTATTCCTATTCCTATTTCTGTCATTTGTCCATAACAGATAGTTGGTGCATCCATTGTCTGGATATAAAATGGGTCTGGTTCTAATACATCCAATGTCATAGAATAGTGGCAATGGTTTTGATCTGTTGCAGTAACAGCATATGTGCCAGCTTCGACACCAACCAAATCTTCTTGCCAACTACCGTTACTCCATTCAAAATGATATGGTGGTATTCCACCCGCAACTGATATGTAAACATTTCCATCATCTTCGCCATTACATGATGCGTTATTACCCGTAATTGTTCCAACCATTGGGAAATCAGCTTGGAATATTTGTACTGTGTCTGCGTTAGCACAGCCAAGAGAATCATTTATTGCCACACTGTAAATACCTGGAATAAGATCATAAATATCTTCAGATATTTCGCCATTACTCCAATTAAAATAATATGGAGGAGTTCCACCAAAAACATTAAGATCTGCAATTCCGTTTCCTTCTCCGAAACATCGTACATGAGTAGGAGTAATTCTTCCAGTCAGAGGTAAATCTGGTTGTTTAATTTGAACCATTGTATAATTAACACAACCATGTGCGTCAGTAACAGTTACTACATATATGCCAGCAATTATGTCATAAAGGCTTTGCTCTGTTGAACCGTTGCTCCACTCGTATTCGTAAGGAGGGGTTCCGCCAGTAACAACAAGAGAAACATATCCTGTACTGTCGCCGTAACAAAGCACATTCTGAGTATAAGTACTTAACAAAAGTGGCTCGGGTTGAGTAATTTCAAATTCATACTCGAACAAACATTCGTGAGAGTCAATAACAGTTCCGTTATAAGTACCTGCTGGGATATTTATTAAGTCTTGTGTAAGTTGTCCATTAGACCATATATAGTAATATGGAGGAGTTCCACCTGCAATTTCAATATCTATGAATCCATCGCTTAATCCATAGCATGAAATATGTCCTATTTCACTAAAAGACATTGAAACTGGAGCATCGGGTTCATCAACAAATACAGAGTCTTCATGTTCACAAGCTACAGCATCAGTTATGGTTAGATAGTGCCAACCAGCATAAACTCCAATTGGATTTGCATCAGTGCTACTACTTGGCTGCCAATTATAAGTATATGGAGGCACACCACCTGAAACATAAGAATACAAGTTTCCTGTAGGTTCACCATGGCAAAGCACATCATCTGCATACAAATTTGAAAGGATTGGAGGGTTTTCATCAGCAATATTCATTTCGCCGAGGACTTGACAACCATAAGTATCCGTTAAGGTAACAAAATAATATCCTGATGGTACAATTATTTCGTCAGTAGGTCCTTGATGTGTGTTGATTGTTCCCCAAGAGTATTCCCATGTAAAATCTGGCGAGCTATTGATAGCTGTTACTGATATTACACCGCTAGTATCTCCAAAACAAAGTACATCCAAACCAGTAATCTCTATATCAAGTTCTGGTAAAGGGAAAAGCCATGTTCCGTCAAAAACTGTGTCTTGAATAAATCCTTGTAAGTTCCATTCTTGGTCGTACCATGTAATGCCGATATTTCCTAACTCAAATGACTCTGACAGTAATGGTTCACAACTCGATGGAATGCAAAAATCGATATCTTTAGTTTGTGAGCTTCCGCCACCTTTACCAGACGAGGGGTCATAATCTACTGGCATATAATTCGTTAAAGTTATTGGTGGTGCAGGAATTGCCGATGCACAAGCAATACTAGTTTGTGCCATTCCTAAATCACTATTATCTAGATTTATTTCGGGTAAGCAAAATTCTGGCATACTTGTTATTGGCATTATATCAATAGGAATATGAATTGAAAAGAAAATTGCTTCAATAATAAAATCAAAAGCAATCGAATCCCAAGTGTGGTTTGAAAAACCTGATGTAATATTATAAGTTACGTCGTAAACTTCTAATGAGTCAAATTCATAACATGGATATGTAATATTTAAATCATTATTAATTGCAAAAGTTATTATATCTGACAAACCTTCAGCAATTAATGCATTTCCATTTGCAGGGTCGGTCTCGCTATATTCAAGTTCCGTTTCAAAAGCAAGAGTAGCCAAAATCGTAGGACAAAATGCAAAATCTTGTGTCGTAAAGCTTGACATGTGCAAATCCATGTGTAAAATAAAGTATTCGATAACAGCATTTACTCCGCTAATAATTTCGAATTCTATTGTTCCTCCTTCTATAAAATCAAGTACTTCTTGAATTGCTGGACCTTCGGGAGGAGGAATAAGCCCTGCCAAAAACCCAAGAAAATCCATTATATTTAGATTAAGCCACAACCATTCATCATTTCCGTGTGCGTGTAAACATTGAGTTGTTGGGTTAAGCCAGTCATCAGTTTCAACGTACGGGATGTCTATTTCTCCAGTAAGACCAATACCAAACCAATCGGGAATTACGATAGGTAGCAAATCGTCTTCACAAATTTGTGGTAATCCAGTAATCTCGTTTAAACACGGATATGCAACCTCGCCTGTTATTCCATTTAGATAAAAAAGTGCAATAGAGTCATGTGGTAAAGGGTCTGTTGAATAAGGGTTTACAGGAAATCCTATTGTGGGTATTATCGGAATTGTTTCACAATCAACTAAACAAACAATAATATCAAAATTAAGACCGAAACCATATTCAAGATCAAGTGCTATAATTCCAGCAGAAGGAAAATGTGTTTCTAATGCCCATCCATCAAGCACTTCGTACCACGATCTTATAGTAATAGTTTCACCATGATCAAAACTGTAATGGTCTGGAAAATCAAGAGTTATCTCTACAGGATAATCAACATCAACTGAGCCTAATGTAAAACCATGCATGCTAAATGTCGAATGCAAATACAGCCAAATACCCATATCTATAGCGATACCCCACTGTGTACCAAGAATGTTCTCTATCCAATCGTCAGAAAAGCCTTCTTCAAGCTGAATGTCAAATAAATCGTAATCAAAATCTAAACTAAATGCGTCTCCTGCTCCCCACATATCTTGATTATGGGTGCTATAAGGGATTTCGTGCTCTAAAATATTGGTTTGGGAGTATAGATTAGACGCTCCCAAAAGTGCAAGAAATAAACAGATTAATAATAAGTTTCTTATCATAGCTATTGGGTGTATTGGGCAGTTAGTAAACTTTCTTTAAGAATATCAAATAAAAGCGATTTGGCAGATTTAGGATAATTCGCATTTATCCATATAGTATTATTATAATCGCCGGCAAATAACATAAGCCGTTCATAATCAAAACCATTAACAGTAAATTCTACAAGGTAGAGAATGCCGCTCATACCATTAGTCATTTCTATATCCTCTTGTGATATTAGGCTAACATTTTGGCTTTCAAAGTGCTCTGGTGTCATTGCTTGAGCAATCATAATATACGAGGTGCCAATAATTTCTTGCACTTGTACAGTTGTTGAAGATCCGGGGTGTATTAAACCAGGTATATTTTCACTTACAAGAAAGTGTTCTGGCGGAACCATCGACACATAAGTTCCCGGTATTTGCGTTGCTACTCCTGGAGTGTAATTTGATTGTAATGTTTTTGTTCCAAGATTTGTTTGCGAAAATGTTGATAAAGTAAATAACACAAATGTTATCGTAATGATATATTTCATGAAAAATTCCCTCCTTTATATAATAATGCTAAATTATTTAATGATGTAAATATACAATATTTTTATTTACCAAATTAAAATATTAACGAAAACATTAAGTTTTGGTTGTCTGATTTGCCAAATAAATGTATTTTTACACCGAAATTTTAAATAAAATAGGATGAAGACAAAATCAATTTTCTTTTTAGCTGCTATTACGATGATTTTAAGTGTAGTTTTTTCATGTAATTCTGGCGGTAAATCAAACGATGGAGATAAAACAAATGACACGGTGCCGAATGAAGTTAAAATTACTTATCCAAAAGATACAACTTTAGACCAAATTGCTGCTTTGCTTGGCGGTGATCAGGCTGAGGTATTTAAAAATGTATTTACTGACGATATGAGTTTTTGGAACGATTATAAAATATCGATTGATACCCCTTGGAATCGAATTACAGAAGAAAGATTGTCTTTAATGGATAAATGGTCTGCTGACGAAATGAATCCAAAAATTAACGATACTTTGTTGCTATTTTATCCTTTTTCTGGTCCCGATTTTTTAAACGCTTATCACCTGTTCCCAAATGCTAATGAGTATATTCTTATTGCGATGGAGAAACTTGGAACAATTCCTGATTTATATAATCTTGATGAAGAAAATCTTAAAGGATATCTTGACGCAGTAAACTTTGCTCTTAGAGATATTTATAAAAGAAGTTATTTTATTACTGGAAATATGGATCAAGATTTAAGAAAACATAAAGTTGACGGTGTTTTGCCTTTATTATATGTCTTTTTACATCGTACTGGACATGAAATTTACGATTTTGGATATTATCGTCTCGAAAATGATGGTATAAGTTTTACTAAGATCGAAGAGCCTACAAATTCATTGGAAGTTACCGAATGTATTAAATTTAAAGTGCGTAAAGATGGTGATGATAAACTAAAAGATGTTACTTACTTTTATGCAAATATTTCTGATGATGGATTCGTTCAAAACCCTGTTTTTTTACAGTATCTACACAAGCTCAGAACTAACAATACTTTTATAAAATCTGCTTCATATCTAAGCCATTACGAAACATTTTCAAATATCAGAAATTCTGTTTTAGGAACGGCTAATGCTGTTCTTGAAGATGATACAGGTATTCCATACAGATATTTCCTTGACGATTTTGATCACTATCTTTATGGTGTTTACGAAAAACCTATCGCCGATTTTAAATCAACTTATTTATTCCAAAAAGACCTTGACGAGGAATATCAAAACTCAGATGTTAAACCACTTGACTTTTCACTTGGATACCACTGGAGAAGCGGGAATCAGAACTGGATGCTTTATGTACGCAAAGCGGAGCAAGCTGTTGCTGAAACACTAGCAGCTGAAGCTCAAAAATAATATTATAAAAGATTATTAATATAAATGCCGAGACAATTGTTTTGGCATTTTTTTTTTCAATAAATTATGTTGTGAGTATTATTTGGAGTACAACTTAAGTTGCTAATGCTTAATAAGTTATGTCTATCAATTTATACTTGTGTGTAAACCCATTCTCCACCTTCAAACTTATAGTATGCTTGTAATGTTGCAAAAGCTTTAACTATTGTTTGCTTTTTCACTTCATCAGTAAGCTCGACTTGCATAATTTTTTCCATATCCATTTGATATCCAACTCCCATTTGAGAAGCGGCACTTCCAACTATATTCCCAACTCCAGGAATCCCTGCTAAACCGC
>JAQVPT010000290.1 GCA_028701945.1 Bacteroidales bacterium | reverse complement strand
CTTGGCAAAGGAAATCTTATTGTAGAAATTCAGCAAACTTCTGATGTAACTTATAGAATTTATGATTACGGCAGAACCGATCGCGAACTTCATCTTGATTTAGCTTCTGATGTTATCGACTATAAAAAAACAGAGAAACTAACAGAAAATTATTCGCGACATCCCGACAAATCTAATAATATTCTTAAAAACACTAATTTTACTGTCAATTTTCTTCCTGTAATGAATAGTCTTGATAAAGACTATTTTAATATTGATTCTTTTGTTATTTACTATTGTATAAAAGGAGAGTTAATTATTAAATATCATAACAAAACTGAAACTATAAAGACTGGAGAAACTGTTTTAATTCCTGCTGCATTAAAGAATGTCGTTCTTATTCCTAAAGTTTATACTGAGATGCTTGAAATATATCTTGAACTATAATTTTTTATTTGTAAGTTCGCTAAAGACATCTTCTAAAGATTTCTCCTTTAACTGCAAGCTCAAAACGGCATTTTCCATTTTTACTGCAAGATTAAAAATGTCTTGTCTTATATCGGTTTTCGAATCAAATTCAATAATAAATTTATTGCCTTCAAGTCTTATAACTTTTCCAACAGCGTTAAGTTTTTGAATTCGGTCGGTATTAATTCCGTCTTTAAATTCCACCAATAAAGTGCCGATGTCAGTCTTACCCATTTCGTGTACTCCGATTTTGTCCTTATCTGCGACAATCTCTCCTTGTTTAATGATTACTATTCTATCACAAATGGCTTCTACTTCTTGCATAATGTGAGTTGAAAGTAAAACCGTTTTTTTTTCACCGAGTTTTTTTATAAGATTTCTTATTTCAACTATTTGATTTGGATCTAATCCAGATGTTGGCTCATCAAGAATAAGTACTTGTGGATCGTGAATTATAGCTTGTGCTAATCCTACTCTTTGTTTATATCCTTTAGATAAAGCACCAATCTTTTTATTGATTTCGGGTTCTAAACCTGTTAATGCGATAACCTCCTCGATACGTTCGAGTCTATTTTTAATTTTGTAAATTCCTGCCGTAAAGTTCAAAAACTCGACAATGTACATTTCCTGATACAGTGGGTTTTGCTCAGGTAAGTATCCAAGAACTTTCCTAACTGCCATAGGTTCTTCCATTACATTTAGGGAGTTGACAAAAACATCTCCTTCGGTGGGAGGAATAAAACCTGTGATAATTTTCATAAGAGTTGTTTTTCCAGCTCCATTAGGTCCCAAAAACCCGATTATTTCACCAGATTTCACTTCGAAACTAACATCATTAAGAGCTTTCTGCTTGCCAAAAACTTTTGTAATATTTTGAATCTTTATGGACATATTATTATATCTTTCATTTAATTTCTATTTCACAAAAATAAGAAAAATCATAGCAACAAAACAAAACTTATTTAATCTTGGTATAAATTGATTTCTTTTATCTCTTTATTTAAGATAATTAGGCTAAGTTTTTTTATTAATTTCATGTAGAGAAGCGTGTGTTTAGTTGTTTTATTTGACAACTATTTCGGCGGTTTTTGTTTTAATATTAACTCGATAAATTTCTGTAAATTTATCGAGATATCTCCATTTGACAGTAAACACCTCACCGTATGTTGCAGTATCATTACTTATCCACCACGTGTATGCGTCTTCTTGTCCTTTAGACAAGGTGTAATCGCCAGTTATTGCTGCACCGTTATATAAACTCAAAGGGTTTTGGATACTGTCATTTACAATAAAATCAACAAATTTCGACCTTTCTATAGCTCCGAGATTTGGAATAGGAACGTCTCCAATGTTTTTTACCTTTAATGTAAAATATATTGCTGCTTCGTTTAAATCACTATTTCGTGAATACGCATAATCTGTAAAACCTATAAACGATTCAATAATATATTCTTGCTTAGTTTGATTATTGGTGTGTGCTTGACTAAAACACGTTATAGAGCTACAAATAATAAAAAATGTGATAAAAATAAATCTTGTCATAATAGTTGATTTTTATTTTGTGGCTAATAGATACAAAAGCTCGCATAATTTCACACAATATAAAAATAATAAATTTATATGCGGCATTTTATTCGCAAGTTCGTGAGCAAAAGATTCATTACTACTATTGGTTATCTCGAAGGGTTCGACAAGTCGATGCCTGAACATTTAGCCCCGCGCAGCCAATATGGTTAACCGTTTTTTTTATCAATTTTCTGTACACAATAATTAACCTTTAACTGCGTGTCATACAACCGTAAAATGCGAACCGAAAACTGTTTTTAATCTGCGAATAATGTTCAATTTTACTCAACAAACCCTAAACCTCAAACCGTTCAATAGTTTCTTAAATATTCTTTTCCAATTTTAAGCTTTACACTTTGGTTTATTCCTTCGATAGCGATACTTACGTAATTATTATTACTATCTTCGATACAAACGCCTTTTTGTCCACGAAGTACTCCTGCGATTATCTCAACACTGTTTCCCTTACAAATCTCAAGAGGCACAATTGTAACTTTTAGTCCATGTTCTTCAATTTTGCGCAGAATCTCAATTTCCTCTTTGCGAATTGTTGCAAACTCGCTGCCTATCTTAACTGGTGCAACAATTTGACTTAATTGCAAAATATTTATTATTTCAAAATCCCGACAAAGAACAAAGATATAACCTGAAAACATTGGTATAATAACTTTTTTAATTCTGTCGCTCCAAACTCTGTTTTGGTGCATTAATGGAAGATAAGCCTCATATTCTCGTAACTTCAACTCTTCGTCAGCTTTTTTCTCAGCACGTGATTTACAATAAAACACATACCATTTTCTTTTATCGTCCATTATTTAAGAATTTGTGTAAAAATAATAATTTTTCTTTAATATATAATTGAAAAAGTTCTCTGTTCACAGTAGGCTTGTGCAAAGCGATTAACCTCCAACCGATTTTGAAAATTTGCCAGAGCAAACGCATGCTTTTTTTATCTTAATAATTTTAAATGTTTTTCATTACTTTTGAGTCTGAAAGACTCATTTATTTTAAGCTTTGACTAAACGAAGTGAAAGTCTAGGGTTAAAATATGCCTGAGAATTTCTTTTGGCATGATTTTTTGGTGCACAGCAATCCAAAAAGCATGACAAAAGAAAAGCATGTGTTTGCCCTGGAAAATTTGCAGGATTATATAAGTTATAAAATACATTTTTATATCTTTACATATTTTCTACAATAATTTTTAGCATTTAAGTTTAGATTATGCTTTAATGACTGTTAAGTTTTAATTATGCAACAAAAAAATGATGTACATATATCAGTTGTGTCTCCGGTTTACGGATGTTGCACTTCATTAATAGAACTTTATACAAGACTGGTAAGCTCAATTTCGAAAATCACAACTAGTTTTGAAATAATTTTTGTAAATGACGCTAGCCCTGATGAATCTTGGAATACAATAATCGAATTAAGTAAAAAAGACCCAAAAGTAAAAGGAATTAATTTGTCCCGCAACTTTGGGCAACATTATGCTATTACAGCTGGCCTGGACAATGCCAAAGGAAAATGGATAGTTGTAATGGATTGTGATTTACAAGACAGACCAGAAGAAATCATCAACTTGTATAATAAAGCTTTAGAAGGTTATGATTCAGTATTTGCACAAAGGCTGAACAGACAAGATAACTTATTTAAAAAAATGAATTCAAAGATGTTTTACTTTTTATTTAGTTATTTGACTGATACAAAGCAAGATGCTTCTGTTGCAAATTACGGGATTTATAACCAAAATGTTATAGACGCAATATTAAATATGAAAGACCACATTAGATATTTTCCTACTATGGTACAGTGGGTTGGCTTTCGTAAATATTACATGCCAGTAGAACACAATGCACGACAAGATGGAGGTTCAAACTACAACTTTAGAAGTCTTTTTAGATTGGCGATAAACAATATTATTGCATTTTCAGATAAGCCATTACGTTTAACAGCAAAAGCTGGGTTTGTTTTAGCGATGCTTTCATTTATAGTTGCACTTTTTTATTTCTTCTTATATTTTATTGGATATATTCAAGTCTTGGGTTTTACTACTCTAATCTTGTCTTTGTGGTTCATCGGCGGATTAATAATGATGTTATTAGGGATTTTAGGACTATATATTGGTAAAATATTTGACAAAG
>JAQVPT010000039.1 GCA_028701945.1 Bacteroidales bacterium | reverse complement strand
CTTGATTTCAGGGTTTTGCTTAGTTTTGTATTTCTGTACCAGCGGAGAGAGGGGGATTCGAACCCCCGGTACCAGTTACCCAGTACGTCAGTTTAGCAAACTGGTGGTTTCAGCCACTCACCCACCTCTCCAATATTTTACACACCTAAAAAAACAGAAAACATTTTTTCTTATTTTCAAATGTGAATGCAAAAATACAAAAACAATTGTTATGACAAAATTTTTAGTTGAATAAATAATTATAAATATGCTCTTTATTAAACTTTAAATAAATCTGTGCTCAAATACTTCTCGCCTCTGTCTGGAAAAATAGTTACAATACGTCCTTTACCAATAGTTTTTGCAACTTCAATGGCCGCATAAAGAGCTGCACCACTGCTCATTCCACAAAAGATCCCTTCTCGTTTTGCAATTTCTCTAGCCATCTGAAAAGCAGTTTGGGTTTCGACCATTATTGTGTGATCTATTTTTGTATAGTCATAAATAGATGGAATAATTGCTTCGTTCATGTTTTTTAATCCCTGAATATAATGTCCTTCAACTGGTTGGGCACAAACAATTTTAATATTTGGATTGTATTCTTTTAACACTTTTCCAACTCCCATAATCGTCCCGCTTGTTCCAATTGCAGAAACAAAGTAATCTATTCTACCATTCATTTGCTTCCAAATTTCCTCTCCAGTAGTTTTGTAATGTGCTACACCATTATATTTATTCGAGAATTGGTCAGTCATAAAGTATTTATCAGGATTTTGGTCTGTTATCTCCTGAACTTTCCTAATAGCACCATCGGTACCATGTTCTGCTTCAGTTAAAATAACATTTGCCCCAAATGCTTTAATCATTTTTCGTCTTTCAATCGAGACAGCTTCACTAATAACGATTTCGACTTTATATCCTTTAATAGCACCAATCATCGCTAATGATATGCCCGTGTTACCCGAAGTAGCCTCAATAATAGTTTTATCTTTAGTAAGATTACCACTTGCTTCAGCTTGCTCAAGCATTTTTAGGGCGATTCTATCTTTAATACTACCTGTTGGATTACGTCCTTCAATTTTTGCCAAAATCGAAACGTTTGGATTAGGATTTAGATTATTAATCTCAACAATAGGAGTTTCGCCAATAGTTTGAAGTATGCTTTCGTGTATCATTTTGTTTTTTGTGCAAAGATAAAAAATTGCACGAAATAGTCCTTATTTTGCAAAACTAATAACGTAGCCAGAATTTGCAATCTGAGAGTTTTATTTTGAGAATAATTTTTATTTTACATTTCGGCAATCTCATACGAAAGGTTTTCGTAATCAAAAAAAACAATTAAAGTGTTGGTAAAATCGTCTAAAAGATTAACTTTGTATCGGTTTGCGTAAAAAAAAGAACGATGAAATTTTTAGTTTTAATTACCCTAATTTGCAGTTTGAGTTTTACTAATATTGTAAATGCTCAGTATGAATATGTTAGCAAATCTGCATATAAAGCCGATATAGCATATTTAGAAAAACTCAAACCCTCAGAAGATACGAACGATTTAATAGAGCGGTTACGTAGTATTTATGCAAAAAGTAGCATTGAGTTAGAACTTTTGAATAAACAAAGTGATGAACTCCAGAAATTGCAGTCAGATGTTCGAGATTTTATTGCACCACGACCAGCATCTTACCATAATACAAAAATAGAAAAAGAAGTTACAGATCATTTATTGAGTATATCTGATATCGTTTTTGTGGAGAGCGTACACTTACTAAATGATGACTGGGAAACAAGTCAGGGAGGGACATATAAGTATTACGAGTTTGACGCAGTTGGTAAAAGTGTGTTAAATAGCTATGTCCTTATAAATGGATATTACAAAATTGAGTTGACTCGAAAAACAAGTAGTTTACATAATAGATCAAGAAACGAAGCGTATGTTTACGTAGAATATAAACGCTCAATGACATTTAGTAATTATTTTCACCGTTTAATAAGAAAATGACATGGAATTAGGAATTGGAACAAGGCTTAATCATAAAGAATATGGCTTTGGAGTAGTAATTCAGGTTAAAGCAAATACTCACCTTATTACTTTTCAAGAACACGGGACACGTGAAATAACAAAAGACTATGATGGTTTTGAAATCATTGATTTAATGGAGCAACCAGATGATCTTATGAGCTATGAAATGATTGAACATAGTTTGATTAAAATACTACGCAATTTTTCAGATCTTCAAGAAGTTGTTCCCATTGCTGATAAATGGAGAGGTGGTAAACTTGTATTGCATCCAGGTAATTTGGAGCTGAAAAATTACGAAATGCCGATATCAACTTTTTTTAAAAAGATTGTTATGGTGCGCGACAGAATACGTGTACTTGAGCAAAAAGTAAACTCCAGCAATATTGAGGATGACGAAAAAATTGCTATTCAACAATATATTACTCGCACTTACGGTAGTCTTACATCATTTAATATTCTTTTTAAAAATAAATCTGATCAGTTTGTGGGTGAATCTGGAAAATCATAAGCTAAATGTTCATCTAGTTCAACATAACAGCAGATTAAGGGCAAAAAATATGAGGTGTTTTGATTGTTATAAAGATAATCCCTTTCTTAGGAACAGTTTTTGTAATTTGTGTCATGGAAAATAAGTATTAGTCAATGAAAAACATTTGTCTTTTTTGGTGTCTTTTTCTTTATGCAGGTTTTTTGTATTCGCAAACTGATGCAGTAAAGCAACTAAATTATTGGCAAACTAACTTTAATAGAACCGACCAATTATATACTGAGATACTTGACCTAGCAGGCAATACTTCAAACGACACCATAATTTACATTAAATCCTTGGAGGCCTTAAATTGTATTAAACTTGGAATAGCACAGTGTGAAGCAGCAAAAATCAACAATCCAGATTTAAGAGAAGATGCAAATTATATGATATCGCGTTCATGTCTGCAAGGGGCATGGTTCAATCAAACAGAACAGACAAAACATGTATTTACTGACAGCTTAGCTCGCGCGTTTATAAACAAATGCTTTTTTCTACGCCCGACAGTTAATTCTATTCCTTATTACGATTTGTATTATCGACTTGAAAATATTGACGCTTTTGAACAAACATTTTTCGAGCAGGTATTCTTGAGCTTTATTTATGCGTTAGAGGATAATGACAAAGAAACGATTAAAAAAATGGGAGAACTTTATATTGATGATATGTATTTTGTCTATGATAATAAATTCCCAGCAAATATCTTTACAAAGCCCGAATTATATTTTGAACAAAGCCGTATTTATTTGATTCTTAAAGAATTGATTCCATTAACCGATGACACTAAAAAAAAACTTGATTTGCAGGTGTTAATGCTCGAATATATGGCTAATTTTTATTTTGAGCAAGAACTAATTGACACCACATTTAGACTTAACACTAACGAACTTAATACAATCGAAGAATCCGAAAGTTTCGTTATCAACACAATCAAGTATGCAGATGATGCTAAATCCTATTATATGAGACTCGCTGATGCTTTTTACCTTCTCAATCAGCACCAAAAATGTATTGAATACTTTGCCAAAGCAATATTAAGTAATGACGCAAGTAAAGAAGAATTAAAGCATTTTATCGAGTTCTCTAAATCAATAGCAAATACAAATAAAGATAAGAATTGTATCGAATATTGCAAACAACAAATAAATAAAGCATGTCTGTTATATAGGGATAAACGAAATGTGTTAGAAGATGAAGAAGAATTAATTTTCTTGCAAGAGACCTTTCTATTTGTCGGAAATATCGATATGGCAGATAAAATTCAAGATAGAATTCAAATAAAGCAAGAAGAGTTAATAAAACAAGAGGAGCGAAAACAAAAAATGGAAAAGTTTAGTTTTCGCATAGGTTTTGCACCATTAAAACTAATTTACATCAACAAATTTCATCAGTTTTCTGTTATGGGTGATTTAAAAATTAACGGATTTGAGCAAGGGTTTAGATATTGCCATTACAATGGATTTGAAGATAATTATAGGTTCGGAGCATGGATGTACGTTCCTGATGAAAAAAAGTCATCAAATACGTATATCGGAAACGAAATATCATATTGGGTAACCATGCTAAATTCATATGAAGATGGACTTGAACATAGATTATGTCTCGAAGCACGAGTGGCGAACTATAAGTTTGACACTATAAATGTCAATATTATAAATCGTGAATTTGATTATATACAGTTTTACGATTGGGACGTAAATCCTGTTGGATACCGCTACGACCTCAGTTTTGTTTACAGGGTAACATTTTTTGCTGCTGACATTTTCTTTTTTGAAGCCAACTTCGCATTAGGATTGGGCTACCGTCATCTAAGCACTGGGTTTAATAATGATATTTTTATTATTGATGATGTAAGGTATTCTGATAGTCGCTGGCCAAAGATAACTGCACCTATCCGATTTGGATTTAGAACAGGAATAAGATTTTTTTGATTTGCAAAAATAAATACTTATTTTCACATTTCTAAAATCATTGTTTATACCTCTTAATTCGTAGTTGAAAATGAATTTAAAGAAATACACTCCACATATTATTATTACAATTTTTGCATTTATAATTTATGCAAACACTCTTGGACATCAATATGCTCTTGATGATAAAATGACTTATTGGAAAAATGAATTTGTTCAGGAGGGTGTCGGTGGGATAAAAGATATTTTATCTTATGATACAATGGCTGGTATGTTTGGAAAAGATAGCAAAGAGCTGGAAGGTGGCAGATATCGACCACTATCACTCATTACTTTTGCTCTAGAAGTAGAACTTTTTGGAAAACCAACAACTGATGTTTCGGCAAAGCAAGAGTTTATGGGGAATCCAGGGTTAAGCCATTTTATAAACATAATACTATATTGCATTTCTCTACTAATATTATTTAAAACCCTCACAAAGTTATTTAGAGACTATAAACCGAAATTTTGGTATCTCGGAATTCCATTTATTGCTACAATGCTTTTTGCCGCTCATCCTTTACACACAGAGATTGTTGCAAATATCAAAGGGCGAGATGAGATTTTAGCTTTTCTTTTTTCAATTGCAGCGTTAAATTCAATATTAAATTATATCGATCATAACAAAAAAACAGAGCTTATAAATGCTTTTGTGTTTATTTTTCTTGGCTCCATGTCAAAAGAAATTAGCATCACTTTTCTTGCCGTTATTCCTATTAGCATTTATTTCTTTCGCAAAGAAAAACTTCCAAAATACATTATCAGTTTTGTGCCGATTTTAGCAGGTGCTCTGTTATATTTGATTATTAGACAACTGGTTATTGGCGACCAAGCAGATATTGCTGCCACACAACTAATGAATGACCCATTTTTGGAAGCAACAACCGGTCAAAGATACGCCACTATTTTTTACACTCTGCTGTTATATCTTAAACTACTGATTTTCCCACATCCATTGACTTGGGACTATTATCCTTACCATATCGGGATTATGCAATGGTCAGATTGGACAGTTTTATTAGGCTTAGTATTATATCTTGCTCTAGGAATTGTTGCTATTTTGAGATTGAAAAAGAAAAGCATTTATTCGTTCGCAATAATTATTTATTTGGCGACATTATCAATCACATCAAATATACTTTTCAGTATTGGAGCATTTATGAGCGAAAGATTTATTTTTGTGTCTTTACTAGGTTTTTGTATTGTAGTTGCTTATCTGATATCCGAAAAGTTACCTTTAAAGATTAATCATTTACAAAATTACCGCAAAACAGGATTAACAATTACAATTCTGATTTTATTAGCCTTTTCGGTTAAAACTGTTAGTCGCAACTCTGTTTGGGAAAACAATCTTACTCTTTTTGGACATGATGTAAAAGTTTCATCAAACTCGGCTAAAGGCAATAGCTCTTATGCAAGTGAGTTATATAAACTTTCTGAAGATGCCGAAGCTGTAGGTGATACTTTATTAAGAAACGAATATCTCGAAAAGGCAATCCCTTATTTCGAAAAAGCCATAGAAATTTATCCTCAATACAGTGAAGCCTTGGTACGTTTAGGGAATATTCATTACAAACTAAATGGCGATTATAAAACCATGTTCGATTACTACATCCGCACACTAAGAACAAATCCTTTAAACTCAGACATTTGGAATAATACGATTGGTGTGCTCACTTATAATGTTGATGAGCCACTTTACGAAAAGAATATTTGGCTTCAGTATATGAGTTTTGCTCCAGAACGTGCCGAGCCATATACTCAAATTGGTGATTTACATTATTTTACAGAGATTGCAAACCCCGATTCAGCAGTTTATTATTACGAAAAAGCTATTGAAATTACACCTCAAAACTTTGAACTTTTATTCCGATTAGGCGTTACTTATGGCAACATTGGCGAGTTTATAACTGCAAGAGAATATTTACAAAAGGCAGCCTCAATAAAAGAGGATGCCGAAGTATTTAGATATCTTGGGATTACTTATGGTATGGAAGGAAATGATACAATGGCTTTGGAATATTTTGAAAAAGCACTTAAACTTAATCCTGGGAATATAATATTAAAGCAAAACGTTGAAGTGGCGAAAGACAGGCTAAATCATAATTAGAAATCTTCATACAAAAAATAAGAATTTAAAAATTTTATCAGATTTTTGTACATCACCACTAAAAGCATGTGTCAAAAACTTATGTCAGAAAATGAACCAATGACATTTCTTTGCTAGACTAATACCAATTCAATCACAACCGTTAGCTCACGAGCTTGCGAGTAAAAAACCTGATTTATTTTAACTTGAAGCAAAATTTCAAGTTAAAATAAAACGTAATCCTGATATAATCAAGATTACGTTTTAAAAATCTAAAATGCTAATTAGGTATATTTTAATTAATTATAATCTTCTGAATATCTGTTCCAGTACTTGTGTAAATTTTCACGAAATACACACCTGCTGCCAGTTCTGATAAATCTACAGATACCTCAGCAGATTCGTGCTGTGACGACAATACTATTTGTCCTGTACAGTTCATAAACTCAAGGCTAGTGATATTATCAGAATTAGTGATAAAAATACGATCGCTAGCTGGAATTGGATAAACTACTGATTTTTTTGCTATAAACTGCTCCATACCAACATACGCATCTAAAGGAATCGAATATGCTTCAAGAATATGGGCATCATCCATACTTTGCAGAAAAACAACAAGTTTACATTTGGCTAAATTAACAGTCTCATCAATACCAATTGAGAATTGAGCACTCTGATTTACTCCACCAGAGAAATCTACAACTTCATTTTCAATTTCTCTAACCACATTATTAAGTTTACTTAAACCTTGCCAAGAATACGCTATATCACTTTCAGTAATAGCAGCAAACAGTTTAACCTCAGTATCGTAATATGGTATCAATTCCTCCATATCGACCTCAATATTTAATAAATAAGGAGAATATGACTCAACAGTTACAGTTGGAGCAATTGTATAAAGAGTTTTAATTTCCAATACATTTTCTATACTACCTTGATAATAAGCCTTTTGAAGTGCAAGAGATCCTAAATAACCTTCTTTACCAAACATACCATTTACAATTGAGGTAGGACAATTTAAAGTCGCATTAGCATCCTCATCGAAAAAAGGAGTATAAAAGTCGCTTCTTGATGTCATGTATGGCACAGAGAAAGCTGCATCCTGCAAGTAACTCAATACTACATAATCCAATCCGACATAACTTAATAATTTGATAGAGTTTTCAACATTATTAGCATTTGTACATTCTGTTCCAGTAAAAACCTCAAGAATTGCGAGTTGCCTTTGAGCACCACCAGTAATTTCAATTGACTCAATATTTGACTGTACAGAAGTACCTGAATTCGAGCCATAAAATGCGGTTACATAATACTCATAAACTCCAGGATAAATATGATTATCTGTATAAGTAATTACCTCTTCAACAACATCAATCAAACTGCCATTACGATAGATATAATAAGACTCTGGTGTACCGCTAACAGGAACGTCCCAATCTAATTGAATATCAAAATCGTTTTGCAATTGGAGACTTAGGTTTTGTGGAGGATTGACGGCCTCAACCTGTTCAAAAACAATGTCATCAACATAAAACTCTGGTGTACTTGCACCATCATTATTCCAAGCATAAAAATCTATACCATCCAATGTATTAGAAACATAATTAATCCCAGGACTCCATGCACCAGAATGAACTATCTCATCATTAATATAAATTTGTGTAATATCAGAATCAAAATCGAAATACTGTACGACATGTATCCATGTATCATGACTAAAAGTAAATGTTGAAATAGCCGCCTCTCCAGAAGCATCTATAGAACCTGCACCATTAACAAAAAACACCTGACACCCATTTTTAGAGCCTGACCCTGTTGGATTAAAAATCTGTAGTGGAGAATAAAAAGCAGAACTACCTGCAGGGACATATAAATAAAAGTCCATCTTATACCTATTCTCTGTGAGTGTTCCTACAGTCATAACTAGATCATTGTCAGCAATAATCACAATTGACTTACTTTCTGTATGTGCATAAGCTTCCGTTACTAGAGGATCTTCAGCAGATCCAGGATTATTACTCCATGTTGTCCAATGTGCAGGTACTTGCTGAGATATAGCTTCCCCTGTATTTAAACCCTCAAAACCCTCAGTGTATATAACCTGAGCATTAGAACAAATAGCAAAAAATGCCATCATCAATAAAATCAATATACTTCTTTTCATAATAAATTAGTTTAAATTAGTTTTCATTTTGTTAATAATAATTTCAATCGTAAAGTTTAATTATTGTGTACTTATTTCATTTTTATATATTACCTATCATTAAAAAAAATTGTTGAATAAAAAGTACTGACAGAGTGCGAAACAAGATTGATTAAAAAAGTGTTTCCCGACTCCTGCAAATATGCAAGATTATTCCTACACTGAGCTAAAATTAGTAATAGTGAAAAATCTTTAATCATAATATAATACTTCTTGTGTACGAAATGCTATTTCAACAAAAACTTTTAACATTCAAATATAATTAAAAAAAACATACAAATGAACAAAAAATGAAATATTTTTCACTTATTGTAAAAAACAGTTCGTAACCAACATTTTTTAACACGCAACATTTTCAAATAGAATCTCTTATCAAGACTAAAACTACAAATCATTATTCCCTCGAATATAATTTATACCACTGATTTTTTTTATTCATCTTCTCTTTGTATTTTTGTAAAAAATGTTTGATGAAAGAACAAATCGAAAAAATCAGAAAAGACTTTCCTATACTTGGGACACAAGTAAATAAAAAACCATTGGTTTATTTTGATAATGCAGCAACAACTCAAAAGCCGCAAATTGTTATTGATACAATTACCGAGTACTACTCAAAATATAATGCAAACATTCACCGTGGAATTCATTTTTTAAGTAATTTTGCTACTGATGCAACCGAAAAAGCAAGAGAAACAGCTCAAAAATTTATCAATGCCGATTCTATTGAAGAAATTATTTTCACAAGTGGCACTACCGAAGCCATAAATCTTGTGGCATTTTCTTTTGGCGAAACATTTATCAAAAAAAATGATGAAATAATTGTCTCCGAAATGGAGCACCACTCAAACATTGTCCCATGGCAGATGCTTTGCGAAAGAAAAGGTGCAATTCTTAGAGTCATACCTTTTAACGATTTGGGAGAACTTGAATTAGAAAAACTGCATGGACTCATAAATTCTAAAACAAAAATCATTGCTATCACCCAAGTATCCAATGCCTTAGGAACAATAAATCCAATAAAAGAAATAATTAAAATTGCACACAAAGCAAATGTTCCTGTCTTAATTGACGGAGCTCAAGCAGTGCAACACATAAAAGTTGATGTAAAAGAACTTGACTGTGATTTTTATGTATTTTCAGGACATAAGCTTTATGGGCCAACTGGAACAGGAATACTTTATGGTAAAAAAGAAATTCTCGAAAAAATGGCTCCGTATAAAGGAGGTGGCGAGATGATTGCAAAAGTTAGTTTTGAAAAAACAACTTATAATTCTTTACCTTTTAAGTTTGAGGCCGGAACTCCAAATTATATTGATTCAATTGCTCTGGCAAAAGCAATTGAATATATTACTGATTTGGGACTTGATAATATCTATAAATATGAAACTGAACTACTTGAATATGCCACTAAAGAGCTAAAAAAGATTAACCGACTCAAAATTATTGGTGAAGCAAAGCATAAATCTAGTGTAATATCTTTTATTATTGATGGTGTTCATCCTTCTGATGCTGGAACCCTTTTAGACCAAATGGGAATTGCAATTCGTACAGGAACGCATTGTGCCGAACCTGTTATGCAGCATTTTGGTATTGGCGGCACAATTAGAGCGTCATTTGCTTTTTATAATACTTTTGATGAGATAGATTCTTTCGTTAAAAGCTTAAATTATATTATTCCCTTACTCAAATAATCAGGCAATTAACATTCTATTTTTCATAAAATCTTCATTGGATGTATTCGCCATTGATTTTTTAAAACTAATTTTGTTCAATTATTTAAGATTTTGATGATGAAACGACTATATTTTTTATTTATTTCTATATTTTTTGCATTTCAGGGCTATTCTCAGGTCGAAGCAATTATTCCCTCTGATAAACCAAAGTTGGTTGTTGCCATTGTCGTTGAGCAGATGCGACAGGATTATATCGATCGTTTTTGGGATAATTTTAGTGCTAAAGGATTAAAAAAATTAGCTATAAATGGAACTTATTGTCAAAATGCAAATTATAATTACAGTCTAACACAAACCGCTCCTGGATATGCTACAATCGTTACAGGAACTGAGCCTGCCGAGCATGGTGTTGTATCTGATTTTTGGTATAATCCACTTACGGGAAACAAAGAAATATGTATTATAGACTCTCGATATGCAGCAGTAGGCGAAAAAAATGCTGAGGGCAGCTTTTCACCAAAAAATCTTTTTTCAACTACATTTAGTGATGAAGCAAAACTTTTTAATAGGGGAAAGTCTAAAACCATTTCAGTTTCATTATCTCAATATGGAGCGATTTTATCTGCAGGATTTACCGCTAATGCAGCTTACTGGATGGATATCAAATCGGGCAAGTGGATAACAAGCTCTTACTACATGGATAAATTGCCTAACTGGGTAAATGAATTAAATAATAAAAACATGCCCGAAGAATATCTCGGGCGTGAGTGGACAACAATGATGGAAATTGATAAATACAATGAAGTTTTGCCAGATTCAAGTGAGTATGAATTTGGTATTGACGGTGTTTATAAAGTATTTCCTTATGATTACACTAAGATTCGCAAAACATTGCCCGATTACGAGTTAATGTACTTAATACCAGAAGGCAATACTCATACAACTGATATGGCGGTAGCAAGTATTTATAACGAAAATCTGGGACAAGATGATAACACAGATTTTCTATTTATAAATTACACTGTAAGCGAAAATATCGGAAGACTTTATGGCCCTCAATCAATCGAAGTTCAGGACTTGTTTTTACGTCTCGATAAAGATATTGGACATTTAATTGATGTGATTGAAGAAAAGGTAGGTAAAAACAATGTGCTTATTTATTTAACTTCAAATCATGGCGTTGCAGAAACTCCGCAATATCTTATCGACAATAAAATGCCTGCTGGAAATTTTAAACAACATTATATTTTGGCACTGTTGAAATCATATCTTAAAGCTATTTACGGCGAAGGGGATTGGATACTTGACTACAGTAATAATCAGATATTTTTAAATAAAACTCTTATTGAGGATTCTCAAATTCCGCTCAATGAGTTTCAAGAAAAGGTTATTGGTTTTATTATCAATTCAGGGGGAATTTCTCATGCTATTAGCTCAACTCAGTTTCAAAATATAGTTTTTAGGCAAGGTATGCCACTCAAAATGCAAAACTCATTTAATCAAAAACGATCTGGCGACATCATGATTTCACTTAAATCGGGTTGGATAGATGACCTCCCCTACTCTACTAACCATAATTCGGGTTATAAATATGACACAAACGTCCCGCTAATATTTTATGGTTGGAAAGTAAAAAAACAAAAACTGTATTATGATATTAATATTACAGATATTGCTCCAACTATATCAATGATATTGGGAGTTCCTGCCCCTCCTGCTTCTACTGGACGAACTTTGGACGATGTGTTTTTTAATCGATAGTGTTTGATAAGAAAACTCTGATAACTGCGTTACGCTCATTTTGAAAAACAGTCATTTACAAAAGTAAACTTCTTGATTTCCAAAATTCGCAAGCCTTGTTCTCAAAGTTTTCTTCACAAACATTTTAGCAAATACGTATAATTCTTACAAATACTATTTCGATGCTATGGGCTAAAATCTTACTTGCTCTGTTCTCAGTTCAATTGTTCTATTATTCTATTAAAATTACTCGCTTTGCTCGTGAGGTCTTCGCCATTGTGATTCTGTAATCCAGTGATGCTGTATCATCACATCCCCTCATACCCTAATCATCACATCTGTTCTTTTGTTCTTCTGTTCGTAATTCGAATGTTCGAATGTTCAAAACGATTTGCCCTCTACAATCATTAACTTTTGTGCAAATTAACCGTGAACCGTTTAACCGTGAACTGTTTTCTGTTCTATTGTTTTATTGTTTTATTGTTCAATTCAATTGCTCCTCAGTTCTCTGAGAATTTACGCCAAAAAAACCGTGAACTGAGAAACTGCGAACCGCAAACTATCACTTCTCTTATTCTTTATTTACCATACTTGTGGAAATAATCTTATTATCATTTAGTATGCTAATAAAATAAACCCCTCCTGAAATTGGAGAAAGATCTAAAATATTATTTTCAGAAGCATAGTCTTTTTTGATAAGGACTTTGCCTGTTACATCGGTTAAGATGATTGAATAGGATGTATTACTATCTTTTATAATATCGATATGGAGACTTTCACTTACAGGGTTTGGATATATATTTATAGTCTCTTTAACGATAGAATGACTTGCTATATCAGTAATAATCGTAAGATGTAGCGTAACAGTACTATCACAACCATTTTCGTCAGAAAACGTCTGAACATAATCACCGTTTTCGGTATATTCTGTTGCATTCCAAGTGTAAGATTCATCCTCAATAAAGAATTCTGTATTAGATAACTCTGTTACTTGTAAAGAAAGATTTATAATACTGTCGCAACCATATTGTGAAGTGGTCGAAAGTGCATGCTCCCCTGCTATAATTAGCTCCTGGCCATCAAATAAATAAATTTCGCCATCACAAATAGATTCTATTAGTGAAATTTCATAATTCTCATTAACATCAAAAATAAATGGGTTGCTGTTAACATCACATTCATTATCGTGTATTTGACATGTAATTATCGTTGTGCCAGGATTTAGCGAAAGGATTGTAACTTCGGTATCCAATTCTGTTTGTTCGATTGTGGCAACTTCTATATTAGACGACGACCATGTTGATGCTATGTCTGATGTTAATGTTATTGTGCCACCTTCACATATCATATTGTCTCCTGAGATTACTGGAGTTTGAGCATTTGCAATCATAATAGACTGGTTCACTGTCGCTTCAGGGCACGTCTCTGGATTTATTGTTGACAATGTTCTTACAACAAAGTTGATTGTTGAATTTTCAGAATCGTAGGCAGGTGCATTTCCAGATAATGTTAAAGTATTTGCAACTCGGTCTATTATCGGATTTATCCAAACTGGTAGTAAAGCCATGTCAACCGAATCATCATATTCGCCAATAGTATAAACCAAATTTATTGATTCGCTGGGGCAATATTCTGTTACTCCAGATAAAAACTCAACGAAATTCTGATCACATATTGTCAAAAATATTGCCTCAGAAAACAATGTAGTTGGATTGCTACAACTGCTTGCCGCATAGTCCCTATGAGTTTCGGTATCACATCCAGTTGCACCATTAGCTGGGTAGCTAGAAAACAAATTTGATCCAGAGTTTGAACAAGATTGTATCTCAGAGGTAAATTTATACTCACCTGGCGTATCAAAAGTAATTGAAAGAGCAACTGGTCTATTTCTATTCACACAATAATTATCAAAAATACCCAGCGTAAATGCAGTATAAGTTGTCCAAAGCGGCTTGACGCTTAAATAGCCGATACCTTCTGTAATCGTCTGTGTAACATAATCAGAACCCTGACTTCTTACAGTGTATTCGATAGTACCGTAATCTCCAACACTCGTAATTGGAGTATTAAAATCATCTTTATATAATGTGTAAAATATTGAACAAAGTTGGTCAATAAGACCATATGAATACACTCTTGCTGTACATGTAATTTCATGACTTGTAACATAATAATCGTCCAACTCGGTAAATTCAATTTCAGGAGTTTGTGCTGACACATTAGTACTTGCGAATAGACTTACAAAAACTGATAATAATACAATGGTAATACTGTGAATTATTTTTCTAAAAAAACTGTTTTTCATGCACTTATTTATTAATATTTAACAATTTTATACCTTAATTTTACTTTATCTTTTGTTTCAATATTTATGAAATATATTCCATTTGAGAGTTCTGAAATATTAAGATCGTAAGTAAAATTTTCTTTTATTACAGATATTGGCATTGACTTTCCGTTAATATCTGATAGGTGAAGATTTTTAACAATTAGATTTTCATCTTTAATAATTATATAATTTTTTGCAGGGTTTGGATAAATACTTAATCCTGAAATACTTTCTGTATTAATATCTGTTGAACTTATTACAATCTTACAACTGCAAGTATTTGTGTTTCCACTTTCATCAATGGCTGTCCATAAAACTGTTGTCGTTCCGATGTTAAATTCGGCATCAATTAAACTCGAAGAAGAATTGTAATCGTTAGTTATGCTAGTAATCGCACAATTATCCCAATAATTATCAGGGTCAAACTCTATTCCGCTTACAGTGTAGTATAATTTATCATACTCCAATGCTATTGAGTCTATTTCAGGACAGTTTATTGTTGGAGGGGTTGTGTCTGTAATAATTATGTTTAGTGCAATTTGAGTTTCATTACCAGCCTCATCAGTAAGAGTTAATAAAACTTCATTTTCAATTCCGCTGAAAAATGTTTCAGGTGCTGGTACTTGTGTGTAACCAAGGTTTTCGGTAGCGGTGCAATTATCATGAGTATCAAAAATATCGAAGAAATTAGGGACATCAGTACTACAGTTTTCTGTTGCTTCAATATATACAATAATATCTTGTACTGCAATCGTTGGACTAATAGTATCTAAAACATTTACATTAAAAAACATTTCGTCAAAGTTGTCGCTCTCATCATACACTTTTAAACTAATTTGATTGTTTTCGCCCGAAATATATGTTCCAGGATATGGAGATTGAACAATAATAAGATTTTCTTCGGTAGTAATATCATCACTTGCGGCAACATCTGTTCGGAAATCGGGTACAATTGCATTACAATTAATATCTGCATATAAAATATCATCGCTGTGCGTTGAGCTAATTACTGGAGCGTTTTCATCGGGGATTATTGAGTTTAGATATGTTCCTAAATAAGTACTAAGATCTACTTCGTGGATTTTTTGTGTAATTGTAATAACTTTTATGAGTTTTTCATTACTTGCATAAAAAACAAGTCCATCTTTTGTCGTGATTCCTTCAACTTGATGAAACAATTTTGAAAAAGAAATTTTGCGTTTATTCCCACTAAAGAAGTCGTTGCCCGTAAAATCATACAACAGATAAAAAAATGGTTGAACAGTAGCAGAGTAGCCGCATAAAACCACAAAGCGTTTTGCCCTGTTAAAAACAGCTCCAGTAATTAAACCATCCACATTAAATTCATTTTTATAATGTGCTATATGTTCTCCTGGGTATTTTGATAACGAGTAAACTGCTGTTTTTTTACTTATCCATTGTTTTGTAAAAAGATATATACTGTCAGTTGAAACAATAAATGATTCGCAATCAAAATCTGTTTCATTTGCCGCAGTAGCTTCAAAATTAGTTTGATTTGAGTACGTAAAATGGATAGTATCAATTATAGGACTACCATCAAGTAAACTTTGCTTTTCGACTCTTACAATTTTTAAGTTTGTTCGATTACCTGATACGTTATTGCCAAAATCTCCCATATATATATAATTACTATCCTGTGAAATTTCTTCTTGGTCTCTATTTTGGGTGCCAGTTAATTCATAAGTATTGTAATTTTCGACATTATCAAAATCAAACGAGTATAAGTTAATATCCGCATCATCGTTGTGTGTCCAAATTTTATTATTCCAATAAATCAAGCCAGAGGTTTCATCCATAATTTCTGGAAGCTCGTGTGTTACCACCGATGAAACCGAAGCTGTGCCATAAGTACAAGACCCATCGTTTATTGTTGCTTCAGAGTTGTAGTTGTTTGCAAGAGGGTCAAGACACCCTGTTACCTGTGCATTAGCTAAATAACATACGGCAATAAAAAAAATCACTAAAATATATTTCATATTAAATATTTAATGTATAAAATGCAATTACTAAAACACTTTTGCTGTAAAGGTACGTACATTATAGTAATTTAGAAAAAACCATCTAATAATATTTTCATTTTTTTGGTTAATTGGGTGTTGGCTCTATATCCCTAAGCTTTTGCATGAGTTCCATGTAGTAGCTTTCTGAGATTTTGCCC
>JAQVPT010000038.1 GCA_028701945.1 Bacteroidales bacterium | reverse complement strand
TATTTCGAAAATAGGATTTAATCTGTCAAACTCTTCTTTCTCGCTTACGATTTTTGCTCCAGGACGGCTCGACATTGCACCAATATCAATAATATCAGCTCCATCTTCAAACATCTTACTAATAATAGTTTTGATGTCTAATTTTGTACTATGCCGGCTGCCTTCGTAAAATGAATCCGGAGTAATATTGAGAATCCCCATTATTTTGGGACTTGCCAAGTCAATCAGATTTCCTTTTAAATTTATAAACACTGTTAAATATTTTTATTTGCAAATTTATTAAATTGATTGTAAAAATGCGATTATTTGCGACAAAATTATTTAAAATTGGAGCTACGCAATAGCATCTCACTGTTCTGTTTGTGCGATGAGCAAAGCCAAAGATAAGTTTATCACATAATCACAGGGCCCGCATCACAGAATCACCGCATCACCGCATCACAGAATCACAGTATCACAGCATCACAGTATCACAGCATCACAGTATCACAGCATCACCGCATCACAGCATCACAGAATCACAGCATTACCGTCCACCGTTCACCTGTTTTTTGTCATAAAATAAATTGTTGTTTAACAAGGTTGATAAAATTACACATATTATCATCTTAAATTTGTTGATTTTTTATAAATTTGTCAAATTGTCTAATTATATTTATTTTGTTTATGTCTTTTATTGTAATTGAAGGTTTGGATGGCTCAGGAAAATCAACTCAAATAGAGTTGTTAAAGCAATATCTGGCGAGCAAACGAACTAAATTTGAGTATATCCATTTTCCGACAACTGATTCGCCAATCTTTGGAGACATGATCTCAAGATTTTTGCGTGGGGAATTTGGCAGCTTAGAGCAGGTTCACCCTAATCTTGTTGCTCTGCTTTTTGCTGGCGACAGATATAATATGGCAGACACTATAAGAGATTGGCAATCAGAGGGTAGTCTTGTGATTAATGACAGATATGTATATTCTAATATCGGATTTCAATGTGCAAAACTGAATAATGAAGATGAAGTTGACAAGCTTTTTAAGTGGATTCTTGATTTGGAATTTAATTATTTTAAAATCCCCAAACCTGATTTAAGCATTTTTTTAGATGTGCCTTTTGAGTTTACAAAAATGAAACTAACTCAAATGCGTAGCGGCTCTGACAGAGAATACCTTGATGGTAAAGTCGATATTCATGAAGCAGATTTGACGTTTCAAAATAATGTTAGAAATGTGTATCTTAAAGCCGTTGAAAAAGATGCTGATTTGATAAGAATTGATTGCAGTGATAAAGACGGAAATATGTGCCGTGCAGAGGATATATCTGATATGATAGTGAGGGAAATAAAAAATAGAAAATTAATTTGAATATAACGCTAAAAATTGAAAGAAATGAAATTATTGAGGAACTTTAGTCGTATTTTTGTAGGAATTGTATTTATTTACTCGGGATTTGTAAAAGTTATTGACCCATTAGGTTCTGCGTATAAATTTGGTGATTATTTTATCGCCATGAATCTCGAATTCTTAAACAGTATGGCATTGACTATGTCAATTTTGCTGTCGGTAGCAGAATTGTTAATTGGAATTGCATTGCTTTTTAACCTATTACCTAAAATTGCTTCGTGGGCAGTGTTGTTGTTTATGGCATTGTTTACTCCCCTAACACTTTGGCTCGCTGCTGCTAATCCTGTTGCAGATTGTGGGTGTTTTGGCGATGCTTTGATACTTACAAATTGGCAGACATTTTTTAAAAATGTAATTATTCTTGTTTTTGTTGTGATAATTTTTCTGCAAAGGAAGAAATTCAAACCTCTCTATGGACAGTTTTGGCAATGGACAGTTGGCGTTGTAATGGTAGGTGCATCTTTTTGGCTTGCGTTTTTCTGTCTAATAAATTTGCCGATAATTGATTTTAGAGCTTATCATATTGGAGCAAATATTCAAGAGGGAATGGTAATTCCTGATGAGGAAAAAGACAATGTAGATATATATGAAAGTGTTTTCGTTTATGAAAAAGATGGTAAACAAAAGGAGTTTTTAACAGAAAATTTACCTGACTCCACATGGACATTTATCGATGCCGATCATAAACTTGTAACAGAAGGATATCATGCACCGATTCACGATTTTACAATTGAACCTGTTTATTTGCCTGGAATAAGTCCCGAGCCAGCAGACGAAATGTATGTGAATCTTTATGAGGCAGAATTTGCATTTGCAAAAGATGGTGAAACAGAATTTTATACAATTGATGCCTTGCCCGATTCTACATGGGCTTTTAAGGAAATAGTTTATGAAGAGGAGCTTGACCCATATTTGGTAAAACTAATTTATTTGACACCCCAAGGAGACGAAGAATATTTTACTGTTTATACTCGCCCTGGTGAAGGATATATTTTTCTTGACTCAGAATATAGTATAGAGCAAGATTTTCAGGCAATTCCTTATGGTGAGGATATTACTGATTTGATACTTGCTGATGATAATTATTTCTTCTTTTTGGTAATGACACATGTTGATAATGCAAAAACTAAAAATCTTGATAGGATTAATAAAATTGCAGCATTTTGTGAGCAAGCGGATATTAAGTTTTATTGTTTAACAGCTTCAAATACCGAGGATATTGTTGAATTTATTAAAGAACATGATCCTGTTTATGATTTTTATAATACCGATCCGATAACGCTTAAAACTATTGTAAGATCAAATCCAGGACTGCTATTAGTTAAAGGAGGAACTATTATTGACAAATGGTCATCAAAGAATATTCCTGATGTTAATGACTTGCAAACAGAATTGCTTGCTAAATCGATAACAGAACATCATTCGGAAAAGCAAACTAATTTAGTATTAAATTATATTTTAGTTTTACTGTTGTTTATGGCAAGTTTCCATATATTACACACTTGGATGGTTAAAAATAAGTATATAAATAAAAACTAACTATAATGAGAAGTAAAATTGTTGCTGGTAACTGGAAAATGAATACGCTTGTGAGTGAAGGCGTTGAGTTGGCAAGCTCTATAAATAGATTTTTTAGTGATAATAAACTTGCACCGAATGTAAAAATAATTCTTGGTGTCCCTTTTACGCATATTGATGCGTGTGTAAAATCTGTTGACTACACAAAAATTTCAGTTGCAGCTCAAAATTGTTCTCAGTACGAAAAAGGAGCTTATACTGGTGAAGTTGCTGTCGATATGATAAAAAGTCTTGGGGCACAGTATATTATTGTTGGTCATAGCGAAAGACGACAAATATTTGGCGAGACAGATGCTATTATCGCACAAAAACTTGCGAATTGTCATAAAAATGCAATTTTCCCAATTCTTTGTTGTGGCGAAACTGCCGATGAAAGAGATGACGGATCATATTTTGATGTCGTTAAAAACCAATTGATAGCTAGTTTATGTTTAACAGACCAATTTAATATTCTGCGAACAGTTGTTGCTTATGAACCTGTTTGGGCTATCGGAACTGGAAAAACAGCAAGTCCCGATCAAGCTCAAGAGATGCATAAATATATTCGCAAAATAATTGCCGAAATATTTACTCAAAATATTGCCGATCAAATATCAATATTGTATGGCGGAAGTGTAAAACCTGACAATGCGGTTGAACTATTTTCGCAAGATGATATCGACGGCGGACTAATTGGCGGCGCCTCACTGAAAAAAGAAGACTTTATAAAAATTTACCAGGCTATTTAATATGAATTATATAGAATTAAATGTCGAAATTCCTGAGCAAAAAGAATATCTTACCGAAATTCTGATAGCTTTTTTAGCTGAACAAGAGTTTGAAAGTTTTTCCGAGGCCAAGGGAAGCTTAAAGGCCTATATTGCTGAAAATTCGTTTGATGAAAATGAAGCTAAAATGTTGATGGAGTCATATAATTTGAATTTTCAAATCAATAAAATAGAACAGCAGAATTGGAATAAAAAATGGGAAGAAAACTATGACCCGATTGTTGTTGATGATAAACTTGCTATTGTAGCTCCATTTCATAATCAAATTTTTAATACTGAATATAAAATTATAATAGAACCGAAAATGTCTTTTGGTACTGGACACCATGCGACTACTTATATGATGTCGCAACTGATTTCCGAATACTCAATGTCAGAAGCTTCTGTGCTTGATATGGGCTGTGGCACTGGTGTGTTAGGCATTTATGCTTCAATGTTGGGTGCGGTCTCTGTTGTTGCTATCGATATTGATGAGTGGGCTTATGAAAATACAGTAGAAAACGCTCAACGAAATAATGTCTCTAATGTTGTCGCTATTAAAGGAGATGTTACCAATATCCCTCAAAAAACATTCGATTTCGTCTTTGCAAATATTAATCTGAACATTTTAAAAAGAGATATTCCAAAATATGCTGATTACATGAATAAGGGAGCTTTCTTGTTTTTGAGTGGGTTTTTTGAAACAGAACTTAATCAGATTACAACACTCTGCAATGATTACGGTTTGTTTTTTGTTAAAAGTATTATAAAAGAGAACTGGATTGCTTGCGTTTTTCATAAGGATTTGTCAAATAATAAAGTATGCTGAATTGACGAAGATACTTTGTTGTTAGACAATCCCTAAGCAAATTTAAATTATTAGTTAATCGAATTCGCAAGAATTATTTTAAATGTTACATTGATATAAATTCGATAATATGCATACTCACATAATTATGAAAAAGTTTTTTTCGATTTTAGCTTTTGTTTTTTTCTCATTGTTTGTCTTTTCACAGGTATTTCCTGTTGATGTTGACAAATTTGATAAAGCCTATTCGCAAGAAATTGGTTATACTGGTGAGTTAAGACCCAATGCTAAGAGTATGAGTCGTGAATTTAGTGATTTTTGGAAAGCCGATAGTCTTACGCCTGATGAGAAAATACAGTTTATCAGCACTGCTAACCTGATGGCTTCTAAGGGATGTAAAGGCTATCCAGATTTTGTTGCGTTTGCTGATATTATGTTGAATTTTAACCGAAGAAATATGGATAAAGGGCAATATGATGATTATGAGAAGGCTTTGATTGCACTCCTGAATGATGGCAAACGCCCAAATCTGAAAGAGATCTCAGAATTCCTTTTAAACATTGATGCACTTTTAGTAAAAGACATTGTTTCTAAATCGCCACGCACATTCTGGAAAGCGGAAAATAACTCATTTTTAATTGATTATGATAAAGAATTAAAAATTATTTTTGATAATATAAATCTTGTTGGTTATAATGGGGTTGATAGTTTGAAAATATATAAAACAGGAGGAACATATTATCCCATGAAAAACAAATGGGTAGGTAAAGGGGGTATTGTTGGTTGGGAGCGAGTTCGATATGGTCTTGACAGTATTCAGGCAAAGCTGGGACATTATGATATTGACATGCGAAATATGACATATACCGCAGACTCGGTCGTGTTTACCAACTCTATGTTTTTTAAGCAACCGATGCTTGGTAAATTAATTGATAAGGCTGGAAGTTTGGATAACCCATATAAGTCTGATTATCCTAAGTTTACCAGTTATAATCAACACTTTGAGCTAAATGATATTGTTAAGGGAGTTGATTATGAAGGAGGTTTTAGTATTCATGGCTCGCGTTTTATTGGTAGTGGAACTAAGGACGAACTTGCTCGAATGACAATAACAAAAAACGATACAATTTCTTTGGAAGCTTTTTCAAGAGCTTTTTATATCGATAATAAAATGATTGTAACAGATAATTGTGCTATTGTATTGCGTCTTGCAGAAGATTCGATTTATCATCCAAATTTAACTTTTAGGTTTCATAATCAAATTGGATTTCTTGAATTAATAAGAACAAAAGATGGAATGTCAAAAGTCGATTTTAGTAATTCATATCACAAGCTTACTATGGATTTTACTTGGATGAAATGGTTTATTGAAAAGTTTAAGATAGACTTTACAATGATTAAAACTCCCGGTGTACCCAATGAAGCGATGTTTGAATCAAAAGATTACTATCGTCTCGAAAAATATATGCAGATACAGAAACGCGACCAACAACATCCTTTGGTGGTTATTACAGGATTTATTAGATCGTGGGCGGGGTATCCAGAATTTTATCTTAACGATCTTGCTCAATACATGAAGTACAGCCCTTCACAGGTAGTGCAAATGGTATTGTCTTTAGCTTACGAAGGTTATCTGAGCTATGATGCTGAGACCGAATTTATTAAAGTGTTTCCCGAGGCGTGGGAAATGATTGAAGCACATCGTGGAACTAAAGATTCTGATGTTATTCAATTTTATTCTAATACTGAAGGTGATGTGTCAAATGCAGAGTTAAGTCTATTAAACTTTGATCTTAAAATTGATGGTATTCCATCTGTGCATCTTTCAGACTCTCAGAGTGTTAAGGTCTTTCCGATAGATCAAAAAATAAATCTGAAAAAAAATCGGTCTTTTACTTTTAATGGAACAATTCAGGCTGGGCAGTTTTATTTTTATGGTAGTAATTTCAAATTTGATTACAATCGTTTTATGATGGAACTCGTCCAGTGCGATTCGATGAAAATGGTTGCTGAAACAGAATTTTTAGATGACCAAGGGAAATATAAACCTGCAATAGTTAGAAATAATCTTGAACATATCAATGGTGAGTTTTATATTGACGAACCTATGAATAAATCGGGGAAGCAAGATTTTCCTGAATATCCAAAATTTAATTCCAAAGATAAAACTTATGTTTATTATGACCGGAAAGATGTTTATAATCGAGCATATAAACGAAATATATTTTATTTTGAAGTTGCCCCTTTTGAACTCGATAGTATACAAGGATACTCAAGAGCAAATCTCCATTTTGAAGGAACACTTTATTCTGGAGGGATATTTCCACCTATTAAAGAAACGCTGGTATTGCGATTAAACGATTTCTCTCTTGGTTTTAATACGCATACCCCTTCCGAAGGCTTGCCGCTTTATGGCGGAAAAGCCACTTACTTTAATGAGATAGACCTTAGTAATAAAGGTTTGCGAGGTGTCGGTAAAATCGATTACCTAAGCTCAAAAGTTAATGCCGATTATATTCTTTTCTTCCCCGAACACATGGAGGGACACTCACACGACTTTGTTATTAATAAGCAAAAATCGCCTGTGGAGTTTCCGTCGGTAGTTGGTAAAGACAACACTCTAAGGTGGAATGTTGAAGATGACGATTTCTTTATAAAGAAAGATACAGCAGACTTTACTATGTTTGATAATCATGGTGTATTTGATGGCGATTTGACGCTTAAGCATGATGGTTTATTTGGTAGCGGAAAACTTCATATAGAAAAAGCTAAACTTACATCAAACCAATTTCATTTTTTACAGGATGTTGTAGATGCTGATACCGCTAATTTTGATTTATATACGATAAATGTTCTGAATACTGACTTTGAATCCGATAATGTGAAAGCTACGGTTGATTTTGTTGAGAGAAAAGGAGTGTTTAAAACAAATGGAGAGAATACTATCTGGAGGTTCCCTAAAAACAAGTATATCAGTGAAATGAACCAAATGACTTGGTATATGGATAGAGCGGAATTGGAAATTAGTGCAGATACAGATGTCCTTGCAAAATTGGAAGCAGCCGGTGATGATATAAGTCCAAATGAGTGGGAAGACTTATTTCTCGAAGGACCTAAATTTACGTCTGTGCATCCAAAGCAAGACTCTCTTAGTTTTGTGGCTCCGAGAGCAAAATATAATTATGCCGAACATATTATTTATGCTGAAGGTGTTAAGTTTATAAAAGTTGCTGATGCGACTATTTACACAGAAGACGGAAATATTACAATTGAAAAGGATGCACTTATGCGACCAATTAATAATGCTAAAATTATTGCAAACTCAACGTCGAGATATCATACAATATATAATGCTGTAGTGAGTATTTATAGTAGAAAAGGATATACTGCTTATGGTGATTATGACTATCTCGATAATACTAAGGTGCCACAAACTATACATTTTAATAAAATTAGTGTGGATGCTTCTAATCAAACTTATGCTAAAGGAAATATTCTTGAACCTGATAATTTTATGCTGAGTTCATTTTATGATTTCCAAGGAACAGTAAATTTATATGCAAATCAGAAAAATCTTGAATTTGATGGAGGAGTTAAAGTTAAGTATGAATGTGATACATCTGGTGCAAGTTGGCTCAAATTTAAAAACTTTATCGATCCTGATGAGATCTATATTGCTGTGGATAGTTTACCCTTTAATATTAATAATTCAAGGCTAACAGCAGGAATATTATTATCAAATTCTAATAAAGTCTATCCATCGTTTCTTGGCAAAAAAAGAAATCAGTACGATCAGGAATTGTTTACTTCTAGTGGATATTTGCATTACGATGCAGCTGAAGGTAAATATATGATAGCCTCTGAAGAAAAACTTAATGAGCCAAGTTTGCCAGGTAATTATTTGCACATTCACAAATCAATTTGTAATGTTTTTGGTAATGGTAGAGTCAATTTCAGTAAAGATTTTGGACTTTTTAAACCTAATACCATTGGTGATATACTCTATTATCCTGATAGGGATACTACTGAATTCGAACTTTCGATGATACTTGATGCACATTTTAGTAAAGATGCGATGGCAAATATGTCCGATCGGTTAAATGCTACTCCTGGGCTTGTTGGAATTAATCCTCGAGACGAAATTTTTGAAAAAGCTTTAGTCGAATATCTTGGAACTAAAGTTGCTGACGAATGGTTCTCAAATCAAAGCCTCGGAAATTACTCGAAATTGCCTAAGGAACTTGCTAATAAATTTATTTTTACTGAATTGACGTTTATTTATTATCCCGAACTAAATTCTTTTATTCATTATGGACCTATTGGCATAGCTAATATTGGTAAAAACCAGATAAATAAATATGTTTTCGGATTTATAAAGTTTGAGAAATCCAGACGAGGCGATGTGTTTGAAATGCTTATAGAGCCTGATGCTGATAACTATTATTACTTGAGATATAGTGCGGGAACTTTTAGTGCAATATCAGCGGATGAAACTTTTAACCAAATTGTTTATGACACAAAACCTGGACAAAGAGAACTTAAAGAAGGTGGCGTATTTTATCAATATGGTTTAGGAAGCTCAACTTTTATGAAAAGATTTAAAAAGGAAATGTATCGAAAATTTGATATTGATGTTGATGAAGATACAGAGTAAATATAAAATATATGGGTTTTTAATTGCAGTGTCAATGCTTGCAAGTGCTTGTGTTACACAAAAAGTTGATGAGAATGTTGGTAAAACTTCTGCTTATAAATATAATTTTTCATCTATTTATAATCCAGCAGAAACAAACTTACATCCTTTAGTTAAGGCTTATTGTGATTCTGATACTTCTGCAATTGTTTTTTTTCGCTTAAATGTAGATGAACTTAGGTTGGGGAATAAAAATAAGCTAGATACTGTGTCAGAATTAATTATTAAATATGCCCTGAGAGATGTTTATAGTTTTCAAATAACAGATACTGGCGTTAATGTTTTTAATTTGAAAATCGCTGCTAATACTGCATATACTGATGGATATTTTAGAATAAGACTTGAGCCTAATTCAAAGAATAAACTTATTGTTGGATTTGTGCTTGTAAATAGTAAGGGAGGAAGTCGAATTATTTTGGATATAGACAATACAGACTCTAATCTTGCTGATAAATTTTTACTTGAGGAGTTAAGTGCTGAATCAATTATGAAATATGATCGTTTTGTTGATAGACAGCATAACTATCGTATTAGTTCACGTATTCTGAGCAACTTTGCCGCCACAGTTGAATATTTTAAGTACTCTGATGAGATTATTGTTCCACCATATTTTATGCTTAAAAATTCTGACGATATTGTTGTGCCCGATTCTACTTTTACATATCGTATTGGTGATACTATTAGTTTTCCAAGTCATGGTTTTTATGTATTTAAAATATCTTCGCAAGATTCTGCTTTCATGTGTTTTATAAATCCACGAGATAATTATCCTAATATAAATGTTTTGTCTGATATGCTTGAGCCGCTAAAATTGATTGCAACAAATAAGGATATTAAGCACATAAAAACTGCCGAAAATTTAAAAATTGCCATTGATAATTATTGGCTCGGCTTATCTAATAATCAAAAATTCGCAAGAGAACAAATAAGAGTATTTTATAACCGAGTAAACTTGGCAAACCAATTTTTTAGCGATTACCGTGAAGGCTGGAAAACAGATAGAGGTATTATATATATTGTTTTAGGTCCTCCTACAATTGTTAATATCAGTGCAAGCGGGGAGGAGTGGATTTATGGAGAAAACCCTGATGTGGCTGGAGTGTTTTTCTTGTTTGATAAGGTTAATTGTTTATATTCAGGAACAAAATTTCAATTAAAACGCGATGAACGCTATCAAGCAGTTTGGGCACAAGCTGTAAATACTTGGCGCAATGGTCGCATTTTTACAATAACTAAAAACTAATTTGATGGAGACATTTATTTTTGGAATAAGACCCGTAATCGAAGCTATTAAATCGGGTAAGCAGATAGACAAATTGTTCGTTAAGCATCAGCTTAGCGGTAGTTTAGTGGGTGAGTTGATGGCAGAAGCACGAAAACATGATATAAAAGTGCAATATGTGCCAACTGAAAAAATTGATAAAATCTCGAAAGGGAATAATCAAGGAGTAGTGGCATATTTATCGCCAATAAGTTATCAGGATATCGAAGATGTTGTAGCTTCTGTGTTTGAGGCTGGACGTGTACCTTTAGTATTAATCCTTGATGGTATTACTGATGTTCGTAATTTTGGTGCAATTGCTCGTACAGCCGAATGCCTTGGTGCAGACGCAATTATAATTCCTTCCGACAATAGTGTTAGTATTACTGAGGATGCTATTAAAACTTCTGCTGGGGCATTGTACAATATTCCTGTTTGCAAAGGAGCAAATCTTGTTGATGTGATTCTGTTGTTAAAACAATTGGGCTTGTATGTAATTGCAGCAAATGAAAAAGTGACTGATTTGGTTTACGATGTTGATTGTAAGCAGCCTCTTGCAATTGTTGTCGGTTCTGAGGATAAAGGAGTGTCAACGCAAGTTCTTAGGCGAGTAGATAAAGTTGTTAAAATCCCTATGAGTGGAAAGACTGAATCTCTTAATGTGTCGGTTTCGGCAGGAATGTTTATTTATGAGGTTTTCAGACAAAGACAGATGAAATAGTTGAATTTTCTATTAGCTTATTATTTGATAAACCCTCAAGATTTTTGTTGTAAAAACGAGTTTATTTTTGAAAGTAATTCTTCTTCGTGAATTGGTTTTGAAATATAATCGTTGCAGCCTGCTGCAATGGCTTTATCGTAATCTTCCTTGTATGCGTAAGCTGTTTGTGCAATGATAGGAATGGAATTGTTAAATTTGCGTATTTCTTTTGTAGCCGAAAAACCATCTAATCCTGGCATTTTCATGTCCATTAATATTACTGATATATCATCACCCATTTCATGAACTTTCTTTATTGCATCATAACCGTTGTCAACATAAATTAACTCGAACTCATCTGGATTTATTATCTCCGAATAAAAGAGGAAATTTAAAGACTCATCGTCTACAACAAGTATTTTTGGCTTTTCGAACATGCTTACTATTTATTGGCGTAAATATACAAAAATTATTGTTTTCGACTTATTGTTTTAATCAAAAATGCAATTGTTTTACAAAAAAACATGTAACTTACTGTGTGTTAATGCAGTTTTTATAGCAATTTATGCATTTTTCACGAGCAAATTTATGATTAATAATTTCTTCTATGTAGTTATTGGTGTCAAAATGTGGTATGAATTTATTAATATAGGTGAAATTCTTATCAAATTTTTGTTGTTGCGTATAGGGGTTGAAAATTCTGAAGTATGGAGCTGCATCACATCCTGTACCTGCTGCCCATTGCCAATTGCCATTATTGCTGGCTAATTCGTAATCTAGGAGTTTCTTTGCAAAATAAGCTTCTCCCCAACGCCAATCAATCAAAAGATGTTTGACAAGAAAACCAGCCGTTAGCATTCGTACACGATTGTGCATGTATCCTGTTAAATTTAGCTCTTTCATCCCAGCATCAATAATTGGATAACCAGTTTCTCCGTCGCACCATTTTGTAAATTGTTGCTCGTCATTTTCCCATTCCATAAGATTATACACTGGCTTGAAACAGCTTTGCTCAACATGAGGAAAATGATATAGAATTTGCATGAAAAATTCACGCCAAATCAATTCGCTTAGGAATACATCGTTTTGTTTTGCTGCTGTTTTTATTAGGTCTCTAATACTTATTGTTCCAAATCTTAAATGCGGACCAGTATATGTGCCGTTATCTTCGGCAGGAAAATCACGATATTTGTTATATTCTTTAATCGCTTCATAATTGACAGGCTTGACCATTAGATTTCCTTTGCTAAAACCAATGTCTGATAAGGCTGGAAAATCATGTTTTATTGGTGCGAAATTGTTTAATAATTTTTCCGAAGGATAGTGAGATATTTTATCTTCTTGGAAATTTTGCAACCATTTGTTTTTGTATGGAGTAAAAACTGTGTATGGCTTTCCGTCGTTTTTTAATATTTCGTCTTTTGCAAAGATTACTTGGTTTTTATGTAAGCTAAACTTGATATGTCTTTTTTCTAATAATTGTTTTATGTTATTATCTCGCTTAATAGCATCGGGTTCGTAATCTTCATTTGCAAAAACTTCTGAAATTTCAAACTGTTTGGTTATTTCATTAAAGGCTTGCTCGGCAGTCGAATGTTTGATAATCAAATTTGATTTGAATTTATTGATTTTTATGTTTATATCTTTAAGCGTATCATAAATAAAACTAACACGAGAATCGTTTTTATCAAGTTCTTCGAGAATGTCCTTATCGAAAATAAAAAGCCCTAGAACTGGTAATGAGCTTTTAAGTGATAAGTAAAGGCCATGATTGTCTTCAAGTGAAAGGTCTCTTCTGAACCAAAAAATATTAATTTTTATTTTATTTGTTTCCATGTTTTTGGCTGAAATATAATGTGTCTAATTAGTATAATTTCAATTTTAATGTGATTTATATTAGGCAAACTCATACTTTTAAAGTGCTACAATCATTACAAATTGTACAAATCTTCTGAGCCTAAAAGGCTCAATTATTTTAACCCTTGACTGAACGTAGTGAAAGTCAAGGGGTAAAACAGTAGCACAATCTGTTTTGGCATGTGTTTTTGGTGCTTTTGCAACCCAAAAATCATGACAAAAGGCTTTTTACGGTAAAAGTATGCGTTTGCCCAGTCATTTATACAAAGATAATCAAAACGAAATAAAAAAGGTGTAACTTTGTTTTTTTAAACTAGACTTATGAAAAATTTACTTTTTACTTTTATTGCGATTTTTACTTTTGGCTTTTGCTTTTCGCAGGTTTCTTTCGAGCAACAAGATGTGTCGTATTATAAAATTAATGGCAGGGTTAAACAATTTGTTGTTAAAGATCCTAACGGTAATGAATATCATAAATTTGATAAAAATGGCAAAGAAACACAGATGCAAAAATCTTTATCAAATGATATGATTTTGATAGTTGATTTTAGTAAAAACAATACTCAGGCACAGGTTGTTGAGATTGGTTCCAATAAACTTTGGAATTATAAAGTTTTTAAAAATCTCGAAACTAATGAGATTTATGAGACATGGACAGATGTGCTTACAAATGAAGATAAAACTTCTGTTTATTTGTATTCTTATGACAAAAAGTTGCTGTCTGAAGTCGTTTTAAAACCTGTTTTTGATGGTGAAACCGAAATGCAGCATTATACGTGCTCTTATTTTTATGACGAAGACGGTTATCTTGCAAAAACCCACAAAACAGATGTTCTTAATGCTCAGATAATAGTTGAAGATTTTATTTGTGATAGAAAAGGTAATTTCGTTCAAAAAAATGTAAGTATTAGATATATTGAAGAAAAATCGAAACCCGAAAAGGCGTATTACGTAAAATACGACAAAAAAGGAAATGAGTTTGAGCGTGGTCTGACGGTAGCTGCTGATCCTAAAAGGCAAATGGAATCAAAAATCAAATATAATTGGAATTCTAAAATAAAAAAGCTTAAATTGTATAATGAACAAGGTAATGCCTCGGTAATTAAGAATAAATATGTGGATAATAGGCTTACAGAATCTTTGTTTACACTTCCGGATGGAACAGAATACTATTTGCTGATTAATAAATATGACAAAAACGGGAATATTATTTATTCTTCAATTAAGTATCCAGCTAAGTCTGAACTTTCGTCGGAGATGAAATATGAGTATGTTTATGATACCAACAAAAATTGGATAAAACAATCAATTAGTCTTGACGAGAAAGTGTCTTCGGTTGTCGAAAGGGAAATTGAATATTATTAGTTTTTTTCGTTTTTCACTATTATATCCATAAGGTCTTTTTCATACGTATCAATTATATTGTCCCATTTATATATGTCATCATATTTATTTAGGTCTTCTGCATTGATTCGATAGTTTTTTAAGAATTTCGACTTATAGAAATCTAATAATTTTTCGGCTATATCTTTTGGATTTTCCTTTTCAATAAAGTCTCCGTTTATTCCTAGTTGAATAAGGTTTTCGTTATTTCCTACTTTTGTTGTAATTAGGTATTGTCCGCATGATAGAGCTTCTAAAGTTGTCATGCTCATACTTTCGTTAAATGATGGCAAAACCGTAACAGAAGCGGTTTGGTATTCGTCTAACATTTCCTCTTTTGATATCCATGGTTTAAAAATAACAATTTCTGTAAGATTGTTTATTTTAACAAATTTTTCCATCTTTTTTTGAAATTTCCCATTTCCGATTATGTGTGCTTTTATATCAGGAATTTGCGAATGAATAATATTAATACTCTTTAAAAAACTCATGGGGTCTTTTTTTTGCATTAACCTTCCGGGGAAAAGAACTGTGAATTTTTTCGATAGTTTGCTGTAGTCTGGTTTGAAAATACTTCTATCCCAAGCGTTATATATTATTTTATTTTTATCATTAAATGATTTGCCCAAAAACGCATCAAGATTATTTTTCATTTCATTTGATTGGACATAATTTCTTTCGGATTGGAGACATGTTTTTCTAATCCACTGATATGTAAAAGCATGGTACCACATCATTTGTTTGGGCATAATCCACGGAATATCAGGACCATGCGACATAACCACATAAGGTAAACCAAACATTAACTTCATGCTGTATGCTACTTCGCCGCCTGGAAGAGCAAAATTTGCAAAACAGATATCATATTTGTTGGTTAGTAGATGTTTTTTTAAATATTTTTTTGTTGCAAATATCCATGAGAGCATTTCACGTGGGTTTGACTTGTCAACTTCCTTGCGTTTGCATTTTAGTCTTATTATTCTTAGGCTATTTTCTGCGTGGTCTTCTTTTTCGCCTTCGTACCATGTGCTGATGACGGTGATTTTGTGATTTCGTTTTGCGAGTCCAGTTGCGATATCTTTAGTAATAACACCAGCTTCGCCTCCAAGTGGAGGGTATTCATAATTTAGAATTAGTATTCGCATTTGTGTCATGTTGCCAAAAGTAATAAATTCTCCCATAAACCTTATATTTATATTTGTATTAAATCTGTATCTTCATGATTTAGAAGATGCGACACCTAGGAAAATTATTTTGTAACAACAATAAGTTAACAATTTGAATTTTTTTTAACAAATAAATTTAGAGATTATAGCTTTGAATAGAATTCGAAGCGACGTGCGTTGGCCTGACAAAATAGCGGGCAGCTCTGGCGGTGAGACCAAAATACTTAGAATTGTGTCGAGCCGACATGTCGTTTCTAAAACAAATATTTATTTGGGTTAGAGCGTTGGCATTTGTTTTAGACTAGGTCGACATACAATTCTATTATTTTGGTTGAGGCGGGTTGGGGGCATTATTTTGTCTTGATTTCTTTGTAACTTTCTTGATCAAGCAAGAAAGTTAAGAAGTTTTACAATAAATTAGGTAATGTTCTGATACTGCGACACCCAAAATGATGTCACATAACTTATAACACATTTGTATTCAGCGAATTGTGAAATTGGTGGAATTTTGGTGACGAAGTCAGAACCTGTCTCTCCTCCAAGTGGAGGGTATTCATAATTTAGAATTAATACTCGCATTTGTGTCATGTTGCCAAAAGTAATAAATTCTCCCATAAACCTTATATTTATATTTGTATTAAATCTGTATCTTTGTGCAGTAAAATATTTATTATGGTTCTTAAAGTTGTTTTATTCCTGACGATTATTTTTCAGATTGTTGCAGCAATAGTTTCATTGCGATTGATGAAGCGAACAAAATATAATCTGTCATGGGTTTTTATAAGCTTTGGCTTTGCTTCATTATTATTCCGTATGGTTTTAGAGGCTTTGCCGTTTTATTTTGATGTTGAACCTCGTTATTACAGGTTGTTATATATTTGGTTGGGTGTATCCTCTGCAACTTGTTTTGCTATTGGACTGGTTCTTATTCGGAAAATATTTGATTATATGGATAGGATGGAGAAGGAAAAGCGTGCAAGTGAAAAAAAATATCTGTCTGTAGTTATTCAAACCGAAGAGTTAGAGCGAAAAAGATTGGCAAAAGACCTTCACGATGGTTTAGGACCTTTGCTTTCGACAGTAAAAATGTCGGCTTCGGCACTTAAAAAACAAAAACTTAACGACTTCTCAATTGAAATAC